>CAYXQK010000023.1:0-12694 GCA_964467445.1 uncultured Syntrophaceae bacterium | reverse complement strand
AATCTCTGCCCGGGATGCCCGCACCGCGGTCTCTTTTACGTGCTCGGCAAGCTGAAGGCCTTTGTCACAGGGGATATCGGCTGTTACACCTTGTCCTACATGAAACCGCTGGAGGGCCTTCATTCCTGTATCTGCATGGGGGCCAGCATCGGCATGGCCCACGGGATGAGCAAGGCCCTGAAGGAAAAAGGAAAAGGGAAGGTCGTCGGCGTCATCGGGGACTCCACGTTCATCCATTCGGGGATCACCCCGCTGTTGAACCTGGTCTACAACAAGGGCGAGGCGGTGATTGTGATTGCCGATAACCGCACAACGGCCATGACCGGGATGCAGGAGCATCCGGCCACGGGATTCACGCTCCAGGGCGAACAGACCAAAGCGCTGGATTTTACAGCCCTGGCGGCCGCGCTGGGGGTGGAAAACGTCCGCGTTATCGATCCGTACGATCTGAAAATGACCAGAAGCGTCATGAAGGAGGAGCTGGCAAGGCCCGGACCATCCGTTGTGATCTCGAACCGGCCCTGCGTTCTTTTCAAGCGCTTTCAGACCGAACCGCTGAAGCCGCTCAGGATCGATCCGGGAAAGTGCATCGGCTGCAAAATGTGCCTCGGTCTGGGTTGCCCGCCCATTACCTGGAAGAAGTTTGCCGATATGCCGGAGGCTCAGATCATCAGGAATGCCAAGAAACAGGATGGCCATTCCTTTATTGATCAGAATCTCTGCAACGGCTGTACGGTCTGCCGGCAGCTCTGCAAAGTGGGCGCCATCGGGGAGGAGGGTCCGGCTGATGAATAATCCCGTGAAAAGCATCTTGCTGGCCGGCGTCGGCGGCCAGGGCATTCTGAGGGCGAGCGACATTCTCTGCCTGGCATTCATGGCCACAGGTCTGGATGTGAAGAAAAGCGAGGTGCATGGAATGGCCCAGCGGGGCGGCTGCGTGACGAGCCACGTCCGCTACGGGTCGAGGGTTTACTCCCCCATCGCCAAAAAAGGGGACGTGGATATCCTCGTCTCTTTTGAAAAGCTGGAAACCTTGCGTTACCTGGATTACCTGAAGGCGGACGCGGTCGTGATCATCAATGAAGAAGAAATCTACCCGCCGTCGGTGAATCTCGGCGAATCCATGTATCCGAATAATATTATTGAGCATATATCTAAATATTTCAGAAGCGTCAAATGCGTCGACGCCCTCGGGATCGCGCGCAGGGCAGGGAATGTCAGGGCGGTCAATGCCGCGCTTCTGGGCGCCCTGTCCAACAATCTGAAGATTACGGATGACGTCTGGAGCCGGGTCTTGAAGGAATCTTTCCCGGAAAAGGCGCTGAAGGCCAATCTGCAGGCCTTCAACCTCGGGAAATCGTCTTAAATCCTGCTTTTAATACCGAGCAGGGAAGGGGGGGTATGGCTGAAGATTATTACAAGACACTGGGTGTTGATAAGAACGCCCCGGAAGACGATATCAAAAAGGCCTACCGAAAGCTGGCCATGAAGTTTCATCCGGACCGGAATCCGGGGAACAAGCAGGCCGAAGAGAAATTCAAAAAACTCAGCGAGGCCTATGCCGTTCTGAGCGATCAGGAAAAGCGTAAGCAATACGACAGTTTCGGCTCCGACGCCTTCCGGCAGCGCTACAGCCAGGAAGACATCTTCAAAGACTTCGCTCTAAATGATATTCTTAAGGAATTTGGGTTTGGCGGCAGAGGCCGGACCCAGACCTTTACCTTTGGCCGTGGCGGCGGCGGCGATCCCTTTGCCGATCTGTTCGGCGGCGGTCAGGGTTACTCCCGCCAGATGCCGCAAAAAGGGCAGGATTATGAATACAATATCTCAATAACACTGGAAGAATCTGTTTTTGGCGCTGAAAAGAAACTGTCGCTGCAAAAGGAAGACCGTGTTGAAGAAATCAACATCAAAATTCCTCCCGGGATCAGCAACGGGAAAAAACTGCGCCTGGCCGGGAAGGGATCACCCGGCTATAACCGGGCGCTGGCGGGCGATCTTTATCTCAATATCACCATTCTGCCGCATCCGATCTTTGCCCGTGACGGCGTCGATATTTACGTGGAAAAATCCGTGAATTATTCCCAGGCCGCACTGGGAACGACGATCGAAGTTCCCACCCTCGAAGGTACAACCAAAAGAATAAAAATTCCCGCCGGTACGCAGAATTACACCAAGATCAGGATGAAAGGTTATGGCGTGCCGAACTTGAAGGACGGCGGCAAGGGCGATCAGTACGTGAAAATATCCGTCAACGTCCCGAAGAAGCTGACGGATCATCAGGCCCAGCTCATCAAAAAGCTTGCTGAAGAGGGTCTGTAACGGGCCATGCCGTCAAACAGAGTTGTCGCATAAGATATGTTATGTAAACTTAATTGTATTTTTAACCACTGAATAGCTGAAAAATGGTTCGCAAGCGGCGAATCAAATGCTTTCCGCCTTTCCAGAGAATATGTTAACGGCTTGCCATGAATCATGATGACGTCTGGTCGTCCTCTTAGCGGAAAAGATTTTTGAGTCGCGGCGAAGCCATTTTTCAGATGAGCTCAAGATTTCCCCATGCGCCCAATTCTTCTCCGATAATAATTATGATGCCGAGCACCTCCTTGATTTGAGCCCCGAAGGCCAACGCTTTTTTGATATCCTTTTTCGCTTTCACCCGGTTTCCAATGGCCGTTGCCGCGGCGTCGGCGACAGCCACAGACCCGGACTTCACGCAGACGGCGTCAGCCCTGCCAAAGCTCAGCGACGGTCCAACGGTTGCCGATGAGGTACAGACACCGATGGGTGTCTCCTCCGGGTGGATCCTGATGGCCAATTTATGACTCAAGGGGGACTCTCCGGCAAAGATGCCGATTTTTACTTCCTCGTTACATTTCAAGAAGATATCCCCTCCATTTTCAACAATAACATTAGGGGTAAGGCTCAGGAGATCCCGGCCGACATGTTGGGCCATGGCCCCGGCCACGGCAGCCATCGGCCCGACACCGGCCAACCGGGCAGCGTTGAGCATGTCCCGGACAATATCGGGCGCCAGATCGTCATATTTAAGAGGGCTCAGTGCGCTTAAAAACTCCGGATGGGCGGCGATATAGGCTTCCAGATGGGCCCGATGGCGATGAACGGATTGAAGTGCGGCCTGTTTTAACTCGATGTCTGAACTGATGAATAGGTCTGTTTCACGGACAGTTACATGGTATGATTGCAGGTTGTTCTTTAAGATATTGTGACGATAGGTTCTTTCCAGATATTGCATAAAGAAAAGATTCCCCTGGTCAGAGCTTTGCCTAACCGCTGAAAAATGATTCGCAAGCGGCGAATCAAATTTTTTCCGTCTTTCCAGAGATTAGATTAACGGCTCCTCATGAATCATGATTACGTCTGGTTGTCCTCTTAGCGGAAAAATTTTTGAGACGCGGCGAAGCCATTTTTCAAAGGTCTCGTGGTGTCATCTGAATTGGGTCGCGCCGGCGCCAAGAATCCGGTCAGCTTCCTCTTTGAGCTGGTCGGAGGGCGCAAACAGGATATTTTTCCCCAGATGGATCACCGTTTCAGATTGATCATCGAGCAGGTGAATATAGCCTTCTGCCCTGCCCGGATACTTTTTCAGTACATTCCGGAGCGACTCGAGGTCATGATCCGCCAGTCGCGTCGTATTAAAACGGAAGCTGGCTGTCTGAAAAGGATGATCCATGGCCTCGGAAAGCGGCAGGGCCTCTGTCGCAATCACCTTGATGCTGTCTTCGCCCACATCAACAACGCCTTTGATCAGGACCGGTTCCTCGCCATGCAGCAGAACATAGGCCTTTCGATAAACATCCGCGAAGAAAATCACCGCGATCGACCCTTTCAGATCTTCAAAGGTCACATAGGCCATCAGATCTTTTTTCTTTGTCGTCACCTCACGGATATTGCTGACCACACCGACAAACCGGACCTCCTCCTTGTCTTTTTTCTCAAGGATTGCCTCGGTATCGGTATTGGCGACCATCGCCAGCCGCTCTGTAAACCTGGACAGCGGATGGCCTGTAATATAGAAACCAAGCATTTCTTTTTCATGGGCGAGCAGCTCTCCGGATTCCCACTCCGGGAGATTGCGCAGGATGGCATTTTCCAGGTGATCCGGATCAGCGCTCTCTTTCTTTTCAAGCTGATCAAAAATGCTGGACTGGCCGCTGCTCTTTTCCCGGTGGCGGCGCTGCGCCAGTTCCATGATTTCTTCATAGGAGGACATCAAGGGCCGCCTCTTATAACCCATGGCATCAAAAGCGCCGCACTTGATGAGGCTTTCGATCACCCTTTTGTTCACCTTCCGGAGGTCCACCTGCTCGCAGAAATGATTAAAAGAACGAAATTTCCCGAGACGGTCCCTGCCCTCGATAATGGTGTCGATGGCCCCGACCCCCACATTTTTAACCGCGGAAAGACCAAAGCGGATCTGGTCTCCGGACACGCTGAAATCCCGCTGAGATTCGTTAATATCGGGTGGCAGGACAAATATTCCCATGTCCTTGCAGGCCGCAATATGCTTGATGATTTTATCCCGATTGTCTTTTTCACTGGTCAGCAGGGCGGCCATGAATTCCGCCGGATAGTGCGCCTTCAGATAGGCTGTCCGGTAGGAGATCATGGCATAGGCCGTACTGTGCGACTTGTTAAAGCCGTACTGTGCGAACGTCTCCATCCGGTCCCAGATTTTTCTGGCTTTTTGATCCGATATTTTCTTTATTTTCGCCCCGGAGAGAAACTTCGGTTTCTCTTTTTCCATCTCCTCGGCTTTTTTCTTGCTCATGACCTTCCGGAGCGTATCGGCCTCGGCCATCGTATAATTGCCGATGGCGCCGGCAATCTGCATGACCTGTTCCTGATAAACGATAACCCCGTAGGTTTCCTTCAAAATGGCTTCCAGTTCGGGCAGTTCGTAGACGATTTTGGTTTTGCCCTGCTTGCGCGAAATAAACTCCGGAACCATGTTCATCGGCCCCGGACGGTAAAGGGCGATCAGAGCGATCACATCCTCAATGCAATCGGGTCTCATGCTGACCAGAATATCCTTCATGCCCGGACTTTCCAGTTGGAAAATACCGTCCGTATCGCCGCGCATGAGCAGTTGATAGGTTTTTTCGTCGTCCAGGGGCAGCGATTCCATATCAATCTCTTCCCCTCTGCCTTCATTGATAAATCGAAGGGCATTCTTGATCACCGTCAGCGTTTTCAGGCCCAGAAAATCAAATTTGGTCAGGCCGATGGTCTCAATATCTTTCATGGCGAATTGCGTGACAATGTCGTCCTTTGGTGCGCACAGGGGAACCCTTTCGACCAGGGGCATGTCGGAAATAACGACGCCGGCGGCATGCGTGGAGGCGTGACGGTTCAAACCTTCCAGCGCCCGGGACAGGGAAAGCAGCTTCCTGACCTTTGGATTGCTTTTTTCCTCTTCCTGCAGGCGGGTTTCCATCTTGACGGCATCATCAAGCGAAATATTCAGGACATTCGGCACCATCTTGGCAATGGCGTCCACCTCTCCATAGGGCATGTTCAGCGCCCGGCCCACGTCCCGGATGACCGCCCTCGCCTGCATCTTGCCAAAGGTGATGATCTGGGAAACCCTGTCTTTTCCGTATTTTTCCGTTACATACCGGATGATTTCATCGCGTCCTTCCTGGCAGAAATCGATATCGATGTCCGGCATGCTGATCCGGTCCGGATTGAGAAAACGCTCAAAGAACAGACCGTAACGGATCGGATCGATGCTGGTAATGCCGAGGGCATAGGCCACGAGACTTCCGGCCGCTGAGCCCCGTCCGGGACCGACAGGAATATGACTTTGTTTTGCGTAATGAACGAAGTCGGAAACGATGAGAAAATACCCGGCAAACCCCATGGATCTGATCATGTCCAGCTCTTCCCGCAGGCGTTTTTCGTATTTTTCCCACGGCGATTTGTTCTGCTTGCCTTTGAGAATATGGGGCATCAGCCCGCAGAGGCCGGTTTCGGCCTTGTCTTTCAGGACATCATCGAGGTTTTCATCGGGAGATATTTCGAAATGCGGGAGGAAAAAATGACCAAATTCCAGGGTCAGGTTACATCTTTCCGCAATCCTGACCGTATTTTCGATGGCTTCCGGACATTTCTGAAACAGACGTCTCATGTCTTCCGGCGAGCGAAGATAGAACTGATCCGTGCCGAACCGCATCCGGTCCTTATCTTCGATGGTCTTGCCGGTTTGGATGCAAAGCAGCACCTCGTGCGCCTCTGAATCTTCCCGGTTGATATAATGGCAGTCATTTGTGGCCACCAGGGGGATGGAAAGCTCGCGGCTTAATTCAATCAGCCCCTCATTGACAACGGTTTGTTCCGACAGACCGTTTTCCATAATTTCCAGAAAAAAATTCTCCGGCCCAAAGATTGCCAGATATTCTCTGGCCGCCTGCCGGGCCCCATCCCTGTTGCCCCGGAGTAAAAAGTCGGCAATTTCTCCATGGAGGCAGGCGCTCAGGCCGATCAGACCTTCATGATGGTCTTTGAGAAGCTCCTTATCGATCCTGGGTTTATAATAAAATCCCTCGAGGTAGCCTGCCGTGGTCAGCTTCATGAGGTTTTTATAGCCCTGCATGTTTTTCACAAGCACGACCAGATGCCTGGCCGATTCACCGGCATGATGGCTGTTTTTCTCGAAACGGCTCTTCGGTGCGACGTAAAGCTCACAGCCGATAATGGGCTTGATTCCGTGCTTATATGCCTGCTGATAAAAACCGATCGCCCCGAACATATTGCCATGATCGGTCATCGCAATGGCCGGCATCTGGTATTCCCTGGCCTTGTTCAGCAGATCATCAATACGGATGGTGCCGTCCAGAAGGCTGTACTGGGTATGGACGTGCAGGTGAACAAAATCGGCATGTTTCATGGGGCTGCTCTAAATTTTCGTCAAACCGTCTAATCCAGCCAGTAATTCGGCGCCTCTTTGGTAATGATGACATCATGCACGTGGCTTTCCCTGAGACCCGCGGAGGTGATGCGGACAAAGCGCGCTTTTTCCCGCATGTCCAGAATCGTCCTGCATCCCACATAGCCCATGCCGGCCTTGAGGCCGCCGATAAGCTGCTGAATGCTGGCCGACAGGGACCCCCGAAACGGGACGCGTCCTTCGATGCCTTCGGGAACGAGCTTCAGATCGCCCTCAATGTCATCCTGATAGTACCGGTCACGACTCCCCATTTTCATGGCCTCCAGCGAGCCCATTCCCCGATAAACCTTGTAACTTCTCCCCTGGAAGAGAATGGTTTCGCCGGGGCTCTCCTCTGTTCCGGCAAAGAGGCCGCCGATCATGACGGCATGGGCGCCCGCCGCCAGGGCCTTGACGATATCGCCGGAAAATTTGATGCCCCCGTCCGCGATCACGGGGATGCCGTGCTGCGCCGAGGCTTTATAGGCGTCGCGAATGGCGCTCATCTGCGGGATTCCGACACCGGCAATAATGCGCGTGGTGCAGATGGAGCCGGGCCCGACGCCTATTTTGACGGCATCCACGCCCGCCTCGATGAGGGCCTTGGCCCCCTCTGCCGTGGCGACGTTGCCGGCGATCAGTTCGCATTTGGGGAAATTTCGCTTCGTGTCCCGGACGGCGTCCAGAACCCCTGCGGAATGTCCATGCGAGGTGTCGATGACGATCACGTCCGCCCCGGCGTTCAGCAGGGCATCCACGCGGGCTTCCCGATCAAGAATGCCGACCGCCGCGCCGACCCTCAACCGGCCCAGGGAATCCTTGCACGCATAGGGATATCTCTTGATCTTTTCAATATCTTTGATCGTGATCAGGCCTTTGAGATGATATTCATCATCCACCACCAGCAGCTTTTCAATGCGGTGTTTATGGAGCAGTTTTTTAGAGTCCTCGAGGGAAATATTCGCTTTGACGGTGACGAGGCGCTTCTTGGTCATGACCTTTGATACCGGCTGGTCCAGATTGGTTTCAAAACGAAGGTCGCGGTTGGTCAGGATCCCGACGAGTTTGCGATTTTTAACGACAGGAACCCCGGAGATGCGGTACTGATTCATGAGGTTCAGAGCGTCGCTGACCTTTTGCCCGGGTTCGATCGTAATGGGGTCGACGATCATTCCGCTTTCCGATTTCTTGACCCTGTCCACCTCGAGGGCCTGCCGTTCGACGCTCATGTTCCTGTGAATGATCCCGATTCCTCCCTCCTGGGACATACAGATGGCGGTCCTGGACTCGGTCACCGTGTCCATGGCCGCACTGACAATCGGAATGTTCAGGGCAATGTTTCTTGTGAGCAGGGTTGATGTCTCCACATCCCTTGGCAGGACAGACGATTCTGCGGGTACAAGCAGCAGATCGTCAAATGTCAGGGCTTCTTTTACGTGATCTTCGAGCATGTTACGCCTCCCCTTGGTGGATTTGCCGATTATTCTCATCTCTTATATAATATCGTTCTGTGTCCAGTGGAATGAAGTAGCTGTCCTGATCTTCGTCATATTCAATATGGCCGGCCAACTGATAATAGGCCGATCGCAGGAAACGCGCCACAAATCGATTATTCTTTACACAGCAGTAAAGCACATTCCCGTTTCCGATACGCAGTGTTTCCGGATCCAGCGCATCAATCGTATCATCGGACAGCAGCAGATAAAAGACCGTCTTCCCGTCTTTTTCGGAAAGCGCTTGCCGGACCGACCGGACCACAAAGGCCGTATCTTCAACATCCAGATAACACCGGTCATTTTCCAGTTCGATCAGGTAATGGCCTGAGGCATCCTGCCTCAGATTCTCATAAAAGAAATTCACTATTTCTTTTCTGAACATCTCCGCGCCCTTGTAATACCATACCCCCTCTTTGTCGATCCGGATATTGCAAAAGGGGATCTCGCCATGGATATCCATTGAGAAAAAATCCTAAAATAATTTTTTGCTGTCAAGCAACATGGTTACCGGACCATCATTGACGCTCTCCACCTTCATCATCGCCTGAAACTCGCCGCCGGCCACGCAGGCGACCCTTTCAGCGGCCTTCTTGATGAAATATTGGTAAAGGTCCTTTGCCGGCCCCGGGTCTTCCGCGCCGGTAAAGGAGGGTCTTCTGCCTTTCCGGCAATCGCCCAGCAGGGTAAACTGGGAAACTACCAGCATCCCGCCGGCGACATCCAGCAGGGAGAGATTCATTTTCCCTTCCCCGTCTTCGAAGATGCGCAGGTGAATTGTTTTTTCAAGCAGGCTGTCGGCATCCCCGGTTGTATCGCCTTTTTCAATTCCAAGGAACACCAGCAGACCCGCTCCGATACGCGAAATGATCTGATTATTCACAGAAACAGAAGCCTTATCAACTCTCTGGATCACCAACCGCATAAGCCGTTTTCCTTCAAACGCGGCGCATGTTAGCAATAAAGAGAGCCTGCTTCAAGTCTTTTCTCTTGAATCGATGCAATTGATTGATTGAGCGGTCGGGATTTATCGCCTGCCCAGGATTTCCGTTACGGCAAGCGTTGCGATATCCATGAATTTACTGGTTTTTGCGTTATCCTGAGTGATCATGTCGATAATGCGGCTGTAGGAATTTTCAACGAGAATTTCACGGTCCTGATCCGTACGTCTGATTCCATAGCGGATACCGGCTTTTTCCTCCACGGTCAGTTTGTTCATTAAATTTTTTGTCGTCCAGATGGCGCCATGGCGCGCAAAGTCGGACAAACGGCCGGCATAATTGACGGAGTCGCCCAGGGCCGTGAATTCAACACTGGGGGCTGAGGGGATCGTGCCAAAATATTCCTGCCCCTCGTTGATGCCGATATTGAGATGGAGTTCATTCAGCCAGCCCCTGCGTATTTTCCATTCCATATTTAATTTCTTAATGTTTTCACGAATTTCAAGCCCACATAACACGGCATTCATCATATATTGATTATCCCGCTCCTTGAGAAAATAATAGAGCATCCCGTCTCCCGTATGCTTTCCGTAGGTGCCATAGTACTGCTTGAAGGAACCTTCCACGCAGGCCCACATCTGATTGATCAGTTCAAAATATTCCTCGGGGGGAAGTTCGGCGCAGATCCGGACCGAATTCTGCAGGTCGGCGACGAGCACGCAAAAGGAAACCAGCGTCGGCATCCGCTGTCTGAGCAAATCGTTAATGACCCTGTAGCGGCAGGAAAACAGATCCATAATACCCTGAGCGGAGCTTTCCACGGGGGCATGAATGAAGAGCGTGCCTTCCCGGAAGACCATGTAATAGGCATTATTGGAGATCAGGGTCCCCTGATGATCGCATAGTTTCAGAAAAGCCTTGTTGACGGTCTGCCGGGGACGCATTTCAATTTTATCGTATCTTGTTTTAAGGTTTTCCGCCTCGTTCAGAGAAATGCCTTCATACAGCTTGTCCAGATCGGACTTTACTACCTTCTCCTTTACGAAACTTAGATGAAAATCGAAAAAATCCTGCTGTTTCTGGCGGCTATCAGATGCATTACGCATCAGCAGGCGAAAAATATTCCTTGCCGACGGTTCCTTGATAGCACGGATTTTCTGTTGAAAAATGGCGTTCTCCGCCGAGGCATTAATCCAGTCGATCTCAAAACTGTTATTCAGCAAATAGGCAGGACAAGCGATATCGTTTATGGTTAAATTTAATGGTTCTAACGTTTCCTCCCGCATCATCCGGGAAGCGGTCTGTTCAGGTTGAATGAATTTTTCTCTGGCGGGTGCATCATCTGGCCTTGATTCGGTCTGCACGATTGTCTCTGCTCGTGTTGCGGTTTGTTCGGGTTGCTTGAGCTTCTCAATGATAGACTCCATAGAATAACCCTGTTTTTTCATAGTCTTGATCTGTTCAATTATATCAATTACAGTTTCTGGGAAATAACCCAGCATGCGGGCTCGAACCGAGGCTTCCCCGGGCTTTTTGACATCCGGCCTGGGCAGGATATTCATTTTGATGTAGTTATTGAGTGTTGCCCGGGATATCTTTGTTTTATCTATGATATCGAGGCTGCTTATCCATCCGGCTTGTACCTGCTGTTTGCCCTCATCCATCGCGATCACCTGTACAGTCCATTTATTAATTTAAGAAAAAGCACCCTTTACGCCTTATCGTGGCTTGCTTATACAGTATAAAAAGTGATTTGTCAAGTTAAATATTATACAGTCCACTAAATATGTTTATACTGTATAATATATTTTATTCTACATTGCTAATAGATAATTTGGACTGCATAAGTAAATAAAACAATTAAGTATTTATTTCCCCCATGCTTTAAAGAGATTCACTTGCGGTAAAAACCAGGCTGTGTTATCCCTGCCGCGATGAAAAAAAATATTCTGCTGATCAATCCCTGGATATATGATTTTGCCGCCTATGACTTCTGGCTGGCGCCGCTCGGCCTGTTGTCACTGGCAGCCTTTCTCAGAAAAAACGGTTATGGGGTTCAGATGATTGATTGCCTGAGACGTTCCGTGCAGGCTTCTCCCCTTCCCCGGATGGAGAAACGACCCCGGCGCTTTCCTGCAGGTCACGGCCATTTTTTTAAAGAACCCCTTCCGAAGCCCCTGCCGCTTCATTTCATCCCCAGGAGATATAACCGCTACGGTATCAAAGAGGCGGAACTCCGCAAGGGCTTGCAGGCAATCAGGAAGCCTGAACTGATTCTCGTGACGTCGATGATGACCTACTGGTACCCCGCCGTCTTCGATACGATCAGGATACTAAAGGAGGAAATCCCGGGCGCTCCGGTCATCCTTGGTGGAAATTATGTTACCCTTTGCGCTGAACACGCACAAGGGTCAGGGGCGGATCGCCTTGTCATCGGGGAGGGTGAATGTCAACTGCCTGAAATTCTGAAGGATTATCTGGGAAACGATACCGCCTTCCAGGTTGATCCCGATGATCTGGATTCCTACCCCTACCCTGCTTATGATCTGTATGAACACCATGAACAGATTTCCATTATGACTTCACGGGGCTGTCCTTTCCGTTGCAGCTACTGTGCCTCGCACCAGATTAATCCCCGCTACAGGCGTCGAGACCCGATCAAAGTGGCGGATGAGATTGCATACTGGCATGAGGGGTTCGGGGTATGCCATTTCTCCTTCTATGACGATGCTTTATTGATTGATCCGGAGGGGATGGCCATCCCCCTGTTGGAAGAAATCATAAAACGGGGGTTGAGCTGTGAATTCCACTGCCCCAATGGCCTGCATTTGCGGGAGGTGACCCCGGAGCTGGCCGGGCTGATGTTCCGGGCGGGTTTCCGCACGATACGATTCGGTTTTGAAACCGCGGATGTGCAACGTCAGCTGGACACGGGGGGAAAAGTCACCAACGAACACCTCGATCGCGCCGTGGCGTACCTGCGGGAAGCCGGCTATGCACCTGAAGATATCGGGATCTATCTACTCTGCGGCCTGCCCGGACAATCTGCGGTTGAAGTTCGGGAAGCGATAAACCATGTGAAGCGTTGCGGCGCGAGACCTGTCATCGCGGAATATTCGCCCATTCCCGGCACGGCCCTCTGGGATGCTTCCGTTGAAGTTTCACTTTATCCGATCGCCGAAGAACCCCTGTTCCACAACAACTCCCTGCTTCCATGCCAGAGCAGCCTTCTGAGCTATGAAATGTACCAGGATCTGAAACGGCAGACGAGAATGTCTTGACAGGAGATTACAAATCCTGTGATAATGTCT
>CAYXQK010000022.1:0-3830 GCA_964467445.1 uncultured Syntrophaceae bacterium | reverse complement strand
CTGGCCCCAAGGAAGGTGAACGTCGTGTAAACTTCGCCGGCCATCAGCAGCCAGATGACGAGGACCCCGAATTTCCGGCCGCCGACGGTCCAGTTTTCAAGGTTCATGGGAACGCGGCGGCCGGCGACGATGCCGACCGCGGCCGAGGCCAGGATGACGCCGAGGATGATCATCAGAGCCGGCGTCATCGGTCGTTGTCCTTTCCCTCGCCTTTCCGGAGGAACCGATCGGCCAGGAAGAGGAAGGCCGGAGTCAAGGCAACCCACGCCAGGATCCAGAAGAGGACAAACGGCAGCCCCAGCACGGTCGGTCGCAGGCGGTTAATAAAAGGAAGGGCCGCCACCAGGGCGAGGAAGGGAACGGCCCCGCAAGCCAACGCTTTTTTCATTCCCGGACGCATGACCCCATTATCCACTTTTCCGCCCGGCCGTGCTATAATAATTCGTTTTTCAAACGCGAAAGATGACCCCACATAACGACGCCGATCACATTGTCCTCCGGGGAGTCCGCGTCCACAACATCAAGAACGTGGATGTGGATATTCCCCTATATACGTTCACCGTCGTCACCGGGGTCAGCGGGTCCGGAAAATCCTCCCTGGCCCTCGACACGTTGTACGCCGAAGGTCAGCGCCGCTATATCGAATCCCTGTCCTCCTATGCCCGCCAGTTCCTTGAACGAATGGACAAGCCCGAGGCCGATCTGATCGAGGGGATCCCGCCGGCCATCGCCATCCAGCAGAAAGCCGCGACGAAGAATCCCCGTTCGACCGTGGCCACGGTTACCGAGGCCTACGATTTTCTCCGGGTGCTGTACGCCCGGATCGGGACGGTCCACTGCCGGCAATGCGGCCGGCCGGTCGCCCGGGACACGATCGACGCCATCGTCGATTCGCTCCGGACGCTTCCGGCTGGAACGCCGCTGACGGTCACGTTCGAGACGACCATCGAGAAAAACGGAGCCGGGCTGAAGAAGCTCGGGTTTTACCGGGCCGTAGTCGACGGTGCGGTCGTCGCCCTGGACGACCTTCCGGCTCCCAAAGGCCGTCGGATCTCGATCTTTGTCGACCGGCTGAATCTCGACCCGGACGACCGCGAGCGGCTCGTCGACTCGATCGAGTCGGCGATGAAATACGGCGGCGGCCGAGCCCGGGTCCGGACCGACGATGGCCGGGAATTCGCCTTTTCCGACAGCCTCGAATGCAAGGCCTGCGGGATCGCCTACGAAGACCCCTATCCAAACCTCTTTTCCTTCAACAGCCCGCAGGGCGCCTGCCCCGAATGCCATGGATTCGGCGACCTGGCCGTCCTCGACGAGGACAAGATTGTCCCGGACCCGTCAAAAACCCTCGAGGATGGAGCAATCGATCCCTGGACCAAACCGGTCTCAAAGAACGTCATGCGGGAGATGCTCCGCGAAGCCCGGAAGCGCGGAATCCCGACCCGGGTCCCCTGGCGGAATCTGAAAAGCGAAGACCGCCGGTTCATTTTCGAAGGCGGCGGCTCCTGGTACGGGGTCAAAGGCTTCTTCGACTGGCTCCAGGCGAAAAAATATAAAGTCCAGGTCCGGGTCTTTCTCAGCCGTTACCGCAAGTATGCCCCCTGCCCTACCTGCGCCCAGACCCGTCTGAACACGGCGGCTTTAAACGTCAAGGTCGGCGGACGATCGATCGGCGAGGTCGTTCGGCTGACCGTCCGGGAGGCGGCGGACTTCTTCGAGAGCCTCGTCCTCGAACCCGAGGAGAAGAAAATCGCCGAGAAGCTGGTTGCCGAAATCCAGAACCGCCTCAAATACCTCATCGAGGTCGGGCTGGACTACATCACCCTCGACCGGATGACCTTCACCCTCAGCGGCGGTGAAGCCCAGCGGATCAACCTGGCCGCGGCTCTCAGCTCATCGCTGGTCGGGACGCTGTTTGTCCTGGACGAGCCCAGCATCGGTCTGCATCCCCGGGATAACGCCCGGCTGGTCCGGATTCTCAAGTCGCTCAAAGACGTAGGGAATACGGTCCTGGTCATTGAACACGACCCGGACATCATCCGGGCCGCCGATTACCTGATCGACATGGGCCCCCGGGCCGGCGAACACGGCGGGGAAATCCTCTTCGCCGGGCCGCTCGCGACGCTCCTCAAGCCCCGGAACGGCGGCGCTCCCCCCCCGGGCAACGGCAACGGATCGGTGACCGCCCGGTATCTCACCGGCGAGAAAGAGATCCCCATGCCCCGACGGCGTCGCGATCCCCGCGGCTTCCTCCTGGTCAGAGACGCCCACGCTCACAACCTCAAGCATATCGACATCCGTCTTCCCCTCGGCGTGTTCGCCTGCCTCACCGGGGTTTCCGGCTCGGGCAAAAGCACCCTCCTTCACGACGTCCTCTACCGAGGCTGGAGCGGGGAGACGCGGGACGGGTTCGCCGAAATCCGCGGCCTGGAGCGCATCGACAAGATCATTTGCGTCGACCAATCGCCGATCAGCGCCTCGCCCCGGTCCATTCCGGCCACCTACACCAAGTCGATGGACGGCATCCGCGAGCTCTTCAGCCAGACCCGCGAGGCCAAACTCCTGGGCTTCAAGCCCGGAACATTCTCCTTTAATACCAAGGGCGGCCGGTGCGAAGAGTGTGAAGGAGCGGGCCGGCAGATCGTCGAGATGCAGTTCCTCTCCGACGTGACCCTCGTCTGCGAAGCTTGCCGGGGCAAGCGCTTCAAGCGCGAAGTCCTCGACATCCGCTATCAGGGCAAGACCATCGACGAGGTCCTCCACCTGACTGTCGACGATGCCCTGGAATTCTTCGCCGACCGGCCGGAAGTGGGGAACAAGCTCAAGCCCCTCCAGGACGTCGGCCTTGGATATCTCCGCCTGGGCCAGCCGACGACGACCCTTTCCGGCGGGGAGCTGCAGCGGATCAAGCTGGCCTACCACCTCGTCCATGAGCGTGATCGCAACATCCTCTACCTTTTCGACGAGCCGACAATCGGGCTTCACCCGGAGGACGTCTCCACCCTCTTGCGCTGTTTTCAGCGCCTCGTCGACGAGGGCCATTCCCTCATCGTCATCGAGCACAATCTGGACATCGTCAAGAGCGCCGATTACGTCCTGGACATGGGGCCGGAAGGCGGAGAGAACGGCGGCCTGATCGTGGCCGAAGGGACACCCGAAGCGGTGGCGAAATCACGGTCGTCGATCACCGCGAAATATCTCCGGAAAGTGCTGAAAGCCTAAAGCCCCTTTTTCTCCACCAGCTTCTCCGGCCCGAGCAGGCCGCCGGAGATGACGGTGTTCATCGCTTCGGGCACGCTCCAGTCCACGTCGCGGACCTGGGATTCGGCGACGATCAGCATGAAACCCGAGGTGGGATTGGGAGCCGTCGGGACAAACAACCGGAGCAGCGTTCCGCCGGTTTTTTCGTCGATCAGCGAACCCATCACGAATCCGATCGACCAGACTCCCGGGCGGAAATGCTCAACCAGGACGACCCGCTTCAAGCCCTGTTTCTCGGGTGCGGAAAAAGCCGAGCCAAGCTGTTTTCCGAGAAGGTAGATGGTCTTGATCAAAGGGATATGGGATGAGGCCTTGTCCAGAACGCCCAACGCCCAGCGGCCCAACCAGTTGGAAGCCAGAAGGCCCAGAAGATAAAGCAGGACAAGGACGAGCAGCAGGCCGAGGCCCGGTATGCTGTATCCGATCCAGCGCTCCAGCAGCCGGGTGATCCGCTGGTCCACCGCCGTATAGAGAAAACGGAGGATGAAAAAAGACAGGGCCAGAGGGAGAAAAGCCAGGAACCCGCGGAAAATATTGGTTTTGAGATGACGGAACAGCTTTTTCATTTA
>CAYXQK010000021.1:0-4137 GCA_964467445.1 uncultured Syntrophaceae bacterium | reverse complement strand
CATCTGCCGGATGTGGCCAAGCCCGGTGTCAATGTCCGATTCCTGCGCCTGCTGTCCGTAAGACGGTGCAGAGGCGGGCCCCTGGGACCCCGGCTCCGATGCCTCCCGGTAATAGGCGGCGCCTGCCGGCGCTTCCGCTTCCCGCCGTCTTTTTTTGATGTACCACCAGATGCCGTAAAGAAGCAGGCCGATCAGAGCAATTTCGAACAGGCCGATCCCGCTGCCGCCCATGCCGCCTTCGCCGCCTCCACCGCCGAATCCAAGGCTCCGGAACAGCATCCCGCCGATCATGCCGCCGACAAGACCGCCGGCCAGGCTCCTCATGAAACCGCCGCCCTGCGGCGACATTATCGGTGCGGAAGGCGCCGGACCCACCTGCCGGGACGGACTGGCCGGCGTGGCGGATGGAGAACTCGGGGACGAGTAGGACCGTGATCCGCGACTGCCGGAAGAACGACCTCCGCCGGCCCGGGCGTAGGCGTCAAGTTCCAGGACGTAGGTCAGAAAGAAGAACAGGCTGAAAAACATCAGCCCGTATTTGATGCATCTGCTTGAAAACATATTTTTCCTCCCTGGTTTCTAATTTTGACGGCCATCTTATTGACAGGTTCCGCTGCTGTCAAATGGTTTTTTGTCGTCAACAGATAAGTACTTGACTTTGATGGGGTGGAAGGTATCATGCCAAACATTAAATTAAGAACCAGAAAGGTTGTGAAATAAAATGCCGATTCGCGAAGAACTCAAAGCTTATGCCCTGCGGCTCGGGTTTCCAGCGTCCGAAATCCTGGGGGGCGTATTCTCCATTTTGTTTGACGACGACGAAAGCGTCCGGCTGGTTCAAGCCCTGCCGGGTACGATACAGGAAGTGTCTGATCGGACAGCGCTGCCGTTGAATCGGGTCCGGGACCTGGTGGAAAAGTTAAAAAAGCGGGGCGCCATTAACCGCGTCTTGGCGAAGCCTGATCATTACAGACTCTTTCCCGCCATGATCGAATTGCGGGATTCCTCCATCATGGATCCCGACGCCCCGCTGGAGCTTTTCGTGCTCTGGGACAAGCTGATCCATGAGGAAATGCCCGCGCTGTTTTCGCTGTTGAAAGCCCTGAATCCGCCTCCCATGATGCGCGTCATTCCCATTGAGCGAAGCGTCGAATCCCGTGGTCAGTTCCATGCCATCGCCATGAACGGCGTTGCCGTGATCGATCCGGAGAAATGCTACGGCTGCGGCAACTGCGTCATCAAATGCCCGATGGACGCCCTGGTCCTCGAGGAGATCCGGCCGCAAAGCCATATCCGGATCACGTAATGATATCTTTAAAAATGAAGGAAGGATACGATCATGCCCATGAAAACACCCGAACAATATGAGGAAAGCCTCCGCAAGCTCAATCTGAAAGTCTACCTGCTGGGCGAGCGGGTGGAAAATCCCGTGGACCATCCCATCATCAGGCCCTCCATGAATTCGGTCAAGATGACCTATGCGCTGGCCCAGGACGCCGAACACGAGGACCTCATGACGGCGACATCCCATCTGACGGGGCATAAAATCAACCGGTTCTGCCATCTCCACCGGAGCACCGATGACCTGATCCGGAAAGTCAAGATGCAGCGCCTCATGGGGCAGAAAACGGGCGCCTGCTTTCAACGCTGTGTCGGCATGGATGCGATCAATGCCGTGGACAGCGTGACGTTCGAAATGGATCAGAAACTCGGCACGCAGTATCATGAGCGCTTCAACAAGTTCCTGTTGATGATGCAGGAGCAAGACCTCACGGTGGACGGCGCCATGACCGATCCAAAAGGAGACCGCAGCCTTTCGCCGGGCAGGCAGCCTGATCCGGATCTTTACACGCGCGTGGTGGAGAAAAAGAAGGACGGCATTATCGTCCGGGGCGCAAAGGCTCATCAGACGGGAGCCATAAATTCCCACTGGATTCTCGTTTTGCCGACGATGACGATGACGAAAGAGGACAGCGATTATGCCCTGTCTTTTGCAGCGCCGGCCGACGCCGAGGGGATATTCTATATCTACGGCCGCCAGTCCTGCGATACCCGGAAATTGGAAGGCGGCCAAATCGATGTGGGCAACCGGGAATTCGGCGGTCATGAGGCCCTGATGGTTTTCGACAATCTGTTCGTTCCCTGGGAGAATGTGTTCATGTGCGGCGAGACCGAATTCAGCGGCGCGCTCGTGGAACGCTTTGCCGGGTATCACCGCCAGAGCTACGGCGGCTGCAAGGTCGGCGTCGGCGATGTGCTCATCGGCGCGGCGGCGCTGGCCGCCGATTACAACGGCGCGGCCAAGGCGTCCCATATCAAGGACAAGCTCATCGAAATGATGCACCTCAACGAGACGCTTTACGCCTGCGGAATCGCCTGCTCGGCGGAAGGACGCCGGACCGCATCCGGGAATTACCTCATTGATCTGCTGCTGGCCAATGTCTGCAAGCAGAATGTAACGCGGTTTCCCTATGAAATTGCAAGGCTTGCCGAAGATATTGCCGGGGGATTGCTGGTTACGATGCCCTCGGAAAAGGATCTGCATCACCCGGAGATCGGCAAATGGGTGGAAAAATATTTGCAGGGGGTTGCGTCGGCGCCGACGGAGGATCGCTGCCGCATCCTCAGGCTGATCGAAAACATCACGCTCGGGACCGCGGCGGTTGGTTACAGGACCGAATCGATGCACGGTGCCGGTTCACCCCAGGCGCAACGGGTCATGATCTCCCGCCAGGGGAATCTCGAGCAAAAAAAGAAACTGGCGAAAAAAATTGCCGGGATCCGTTGTTGACGCGATCCTCGCTGGATCTGTAAATAAAGAGAAAAATGCACGATGCTGCGGCGAAATAAAGGAGAAGAAGGATGGAAACGAGAATTACGAAACTGTTCAATATCGACTACCCGATCATCCAGGCCGGTATGGTCTGGGTCAGCGGCTGGAAGCTGGCGGTCGCCGCCGCAAAGGCGGGGGCGCTGGGGCTCATCGGCGCCGGGTCCATGACGCCGGAATTGCTGCGTGAGCATATCCGGAAGGCGAAGGCGGTCTGCCCCGATAAATCCTGGGGCGTCAACTTTCCCATTTTCTTCAAGTTTGCCGATGAGATGGCGGCGGTCATCCTGGAGGAGGGGATCAAAATCGTTTTCACCTCCGGCGGCAGCCCGAAGAAATATACCAGTCGCTTCAAGGATGCCGGCATGACCGTTACCCATGTTGCCGCCACGCCGGCTCTGGCCGTAAAGTGCGAGGAGGCAGGCGTCGACGCCGTGGTGATTGAAGGTTTCGAGGCCGGCGGTCATAACGGCAGGGAAGAGCTGACGACCATGGTGCTCGTCCCCCAGACCGTCGATGCCGTGAAGATTCCCGTGATTGCGGCGGGCGGCATCTATGACGGACGTGGCATGGCGGCGGTGCTGGCGATGGGTGCGGAAGGGGTTCAGATCGGGACGCGCTTTGCGGCCACCGTGGAATCGAGCGCCCATGAAAATTTCAAGCGGGCCATGACGGACGCCTCGCCGACCGACACGTTTCTCATTTTGCGCAAGCTGATCCCGGCCCGCGTGATCGTCAACGCATGGGCCAAAACGATTCTCGCCGCAGAGGCGAGGGGGGCTTCGCAGGAAGAACTGCTGAATCTCGTCGGCGAAAAGCGGACCAAACTCGGCATGTTTGACGGCGACCTGAAGGACGGCGAGATCCAGATCGGCCAGGCCGTGGGCGCCCTGAAGGAGATCAAGCCCGCCGGCGACGTCGTCCGCGAGATCGTCGCGCAGTATGAGCAAGCCGTCAAGCGGCTGGGGGATCTCTAACGATTCATTTTGTGAATAAATTATTGAAATATAATGAAATATGACTTGACTTTTCATAAATAAAGGAATATCTCCCCCTCATATCCTGTACCTTGCTATGGTCTTAAGTTTGTACGGTGCAGTTAAAGTTGGGTTATGACAATTTGAAGTGCAAAGGCGGCCACCATGCTCTTTAGAGTCTGGGTGGCTTTTTTTATTTCTGTCATATTGGTAATTCGACTTTTGGTAAATTCTAAGAAAGGAGGAGACTCATTATGTCAGAAGGTAAAGTAAAATGGTTTAATGAACATAAAGGCTTTGGATTCATCGAAAAGGATGATGGCGGCGATG
>CAYXQK010000020.1:0-4590 GCA_964467445.1 uncultured Syntrophaceae bacterium | reverse complement strand
CTGCTGTTTTTTCTGATCCTGCTGGCCATCGGCGGCTATTTCTATTTTAAGGATCCCGAGAAAATGCCGCAGAATATGATGGAAACCCTGGAAAAAGCCAGAACCGAAACCGTTAAAGCCGTTGAAAAAAGCAAAGAAGTTTATTTAAAGGGCAAGGCGATCACCGAAAAAGGAAAGAAGTTGACCGAGGGGATGGACAACCTGAGCATCGGCAAAGAAAAGAAAACAGACAAAACGACGAGCCAGGACAAATAAGGGGTCGAAATCAAACAGGGATCGTCCGGTTCCTTCTGGCTGGCCGTCAAAAGAGATCGACTTCCATAGCCCGAACAGGACAGGCCGAGACACACAGTTCGCATCCATTGCATTTCTCCGGATCGAACTCCACTTTTGTGGTTTGCATATCGAAGGCCAGGGCGTCTGTAGGGCAGAACGCCGTGCAGGCGCCACAGTGAACGCATTTATCAGTGTTTTGATTGACGCTTTTTGAAAGCGGTTCAACCTTGAGGCCTTTGTCCTTCAGAAACCGGATACCTTGATCAAAGTTCTTCTTAAGACCGCTGAGTTCCAGGACAATCACGCCCTCCCGGCGGGGGAAAATACGGGCCTTCAGAATATTAAAAACAAGGTCATGCTCTTTGACGAGCTGGCAGATAAGGGGCTGTTCCACATTCTCAGCCGTATAGTGAATGACCACTTTTTTGGAATAGATATCGTCCATCGGCCTCTCCTTAAGGGAAGCAGGGAGTAATGTCAAGACATTACTTGTTGTCTTTAACCGGCGACGGATCCGGTTCGTGGACACGATCGAGAAAGGGCCGGAACGCCGGCAACGCCGACATGGATTGTTTAGTCAATGTGGACATGTCCATTCCGAGATCAAGCCACTTTCGAAACTGATTATCTGCCATGGCCTTATAGGACAAGTAGTTATTGATGGTCTGCTCGAGATATTTTTCGAAAAATTCACTGAGAATATTTTCACCGTACTGGACAATAAGATGCAGCAGGGACACCGGCAACAGGCTGTTTTTTTTTCGCGATTCCTCCAGGATGATCTGGGTCAGAATAAAGGCAGTCACGTCCTCTCCGGATGTGGCATCCACCACTGCCACACGTCTCCCCTGGCGAATGACCTGCATGACGTGATCGAGGGTGACATAAGCGCTCTTCTCCGTGTCGTACAGTCGTCTGTTTGAGTATTTCTTTAGAAGCAGTATTTCGTTCATGGCGATAAACCTCTTTCTGTTTCCATACACGACGCATGTTTGTATTGCAACAAATATTTTATGATTTGAAAGAATATGATCAGCCAGAAGGTTGTATTGTGATTATAACTATTAAATATTATTTATATCTATAAGAAATCACATAAAATATACTGCCGAAAGATAGACGTAAATATATGTTGCATTGCAAAAATATGCCTTGACAAATGGAAAGTTGTCATTATACTTAGTCCTGACGCAGTTCAGAATAAATAATTGAGGAGGTCCATGATAATGGAACAGGCAAAATTTGCAAGACAGATGATCGAGTTTTATAAGACCACATCCGACAACACTTTCAACGCAACGATGATTCTGCAGGAACAGACGGAGAAGATGGTGGGTCTTTTCCTGGAACAGTCGCCCTGGTTTCCTAAAGAAGGAAAAGAGGCTGTGACCGAGTGGGTAAAGACCTACAAGCGGGGTCGGGACGCTTACAAAACCAGTGTCGATGAAAGCTACAAAAAGGTAAAAGAGTATTTTGTTAACGCGGACAAAGCAGAAAAGACCAAAGCCGGAAAGTAGACGGCCAAACCGCGAACATCCCGGGAATGAACCCCGAGATCAAGCAACCCAAAGAAAGGAGAAACAAAATGGATCCCAAGCAGATTGCAAAACAGATGATTCAATTCAACAAGACCGCTTTTGACAACACCTTTGACGCCATGATCGCCCTGCAGGAGCAGACGGAAAAAATGATGGCCATGTATCTGGACCAGGCGCCCATGATTCCCGCAGAGGGGAAAAAGGTGATCAATGACTGGCTCAAGGCGTATAAGAAAGGTCGTGCGGATTTCAAGGCTGCCGCAGATGAAAATTATAAAAAGGTGGAAGAATTCTTCGCAGGTTATGACAAGGCGAAAAAAGCCTGAGCCTGTCGAATTACTTCGGAGCAGATGTATGATTATCCCCTGTATCCATAACCGCGCTTATCGTATTGTGTCCGACTGCCGTGAAAAAGTGGCCGAAGTCAATGCCAATTTGACGGAGGCCACTTTTGAGACCCTGAAAACGAATCAGAATTACTGGTTGAATATTCCCGTCTATCTGAACGATGCGACCGATTCTTACTGGCGTTTAATTTCATCCTTCGGTGATCTGGAAAAAGCAAACCGGGAAAGCACAGCGGAAGCAACCCTGGACGCCCTGAAAGCCGGCCAGTTGTTTCTGCTCGGAATTCTGGCTTATCTGCATGATTTCATGATGCCCTACTGGACTGCGGCCAATTCCTTCACGGTCCTGGAAAAGCAGAAACTCACGCAAACACCGCCTCTCGAAACGATGATGGATTATCTTGAGTTGTTGCAGTTCAATCTCCAGGTCGCCGAAAAAGGCCTGACGGGTTCACTCAAGAGCATGAACGACTTCAGCCTCCGGGAGGGCGCCAAGGCGTTGCAGGCCCTGACAAATACCTTTTTTGACCGGGAGGAATTCAATCTCAAGGACTATACCGCCGCGCAGGCGCGACAACTAGAGATGCTCGTTTACGGTTACCCTGAGGCCATTCGGGCGATCAAGCCCGATTATGGATTCCACTTTGATAACGGCGGCTATAAAAAAACGGCGGAAACAGATCGCTTTATTCTCTACCAGATTCTCCCCCAGGATAGACGTGTGAAAGTCCGCAAAGAGGGCAAACCCATTGTCATCCTGCCGCCCTATGTTCTTGGCCCGAATATCCTGGCGTTGCTGCCGGGCGAACAGAAGAGTTATGTCCATGCGTACGCCAATCACGGCATACCCACTTACATCCGCGTGATGAAAGATATTGAGACGACGCCGGCGGTGCAGGTTATGACCGGTGAGGATGACGCCCTGGACACGAGATTATTCTGTGAGTGCGTGATGAAGATGCACGGAAAGGCGGTGACCCTCAACGGCTTTTGCCAGGGGGGATTCATGGCTGTTCTGGACATTTTGTCCGGTGAACTGGATGGACTGGTTGACGCCCTGATCACCTGTGTGGCGCCCATGGACGGCACCCGAAGTGCTGCCCTTGTGGAATACATGCAGCATTTGCCCTCCCGCTTCCGTGACTTGGGTTACGCCATGAAGGACATGCCAAGCGGTCATCAGATCGTCGACGGAAAGGTCATGAGCTGGGTTTATAAGCTCAAAAGTATGGAAAAGGAATTTTCGTTTGTGACCCTTTACCGGGATCTGATGAATTTGGAAGGAACAAAAGGCAAGGAAGTCAAGATCAGCTCGACCGCTGCGGCCATGAACCACTGGCTGATCTATGACCGCAATGACCTGCCGGAAGGCATCACCAAACTCAGCTTTGATTCTTATACCATTCCTGTTGAAAAGGACGGGACGCTTCCCGTGAAGCTGTTCGGCAAGAAATTGAATTTCAAGGGAATTCAGGAAAAGGGGATCAGGTGGCTTCTCTGCTATGCGGAGAAGGATGATCTGGTGGATCAGGCCGCCGCGGTCGCTCCCCTCGATTTTGTGGATGCCGAAGTCACCGTTTTTCCCAAGGGCCACGGCGCCATCGCCACATCGTGGTCCCATCCGGAGACGGAGTGCGCCCTGCATAAACGGTTCGGTTCTTACCGGGGCCCCGTTCGCTTTCAGCTCGACCTGGAGGAAGCGGGCAATATCTGATGAGGTCACAAAATGAACTCGGAGGGTAATCTATGGATTCAAATTTTTTCGAATTATGGGGTCAGTCATTCCTCAACATCGCCAAAGGACAGCGACAAATGGACGAATTTAACCGATGGCTGAGCGGGGGGCTTGACGGTTCCGACAGCCTCTCGGGCCTTTTCCGTCGGATCTACGGGCTGGAAAGCGTCGAAAAGGGTGGGGATGAATATCTGAAACTCTATGAAAAGGCCGTGCAGTCCTTTCAGCAGTCCTTCCGGGACTATCTTCGTCTTTTTGACGTGACGCCCCGCGAGGAACATGAGTCCCTGATGAAAGAATGTGAGGCTCTGAAACAGAAGGTTTCCGAACAGGAACAAACCATAGGGGATTTAAGAAAGATTCTGGGTGACAAGGGCCTGGAATCAGCCGCAAGCGTTCGTGACCTGCAGAATGTGCTTAAAAAACAGACGGATCAGTTCCAGGAAATGATGAAGACGGTGGGACAGGCGTTCCAGCAGCAGCGGCCGTCAAAATCCAGGTAACCCCATTTGCTTGCGGATCATCGTCTGCGCAGTCAGTTCTTTAACGCCCGCTGTCATTTTCATCAGAACCAGCAGCGGTGACTCCAGATTTCCTCTTTCAATTCCTTCATGTCGCTTTTGAGCATCAGGTACAGGCTGGCGTTCTGAATCGCCAATCCGCCCTGGTAGGCCAGCGCCGTGACCTGCATGAT
>CAYXQK010000019.1:0-15535 GCA_964467445.1 uncultured Syntrophaceae bacterium | reverse complement strand
CGGGTCGGAACTGCCGGTAAATTTCAAAAGTATCGGCGCTTTCGGGATTTGGCGTCCGGCGCCATTGCAGTTGATCGGATGTCGAGATGCGCGTCAGATCGAGATCCGCGCCGTAGCTATCTCCAAGCTGGGACGGATCGCTATCGGCCAGGATGACGCCTTTTTCGTCCGTGACGACCAGATGATCGATGCCCGGCTGTTGCGCCGTTTCCATAAGGAGTTTCTGAAGCTGAAAGTGTCCCCACTTCAGGCCGAGGCCGGTCCGGGCGCCCGCCTCAAAGGACCGGATCAGGGCGTCACCCCTGTCCACGAGGAGCCTGGTGGTATAGGCCTGCTGGCGGTCGAGGCTCTGCCACGTCATTAAAAGGAAGATCGGCGCCAGGACAAGCACGGCCCCGATAATGATCCAGGGGGAAACCCCTGCCAGGCGTCCTTTGTTCATTCTCCCCACCTTGCATTGGATACTAATTATCCAGATGGATACCATAAATGGATACTTATGATCCAGTTTTTCTTTTCCGATCGGCAATTTTCCGATTGCATTCTAACTCAATAAAAATATTACCTTATAAATTCAGTATGTTATGGAAAAACTGGCCTGTTGGCACATACGTTGCTGTTACAGAAGCAAAACAAATTCAGGACCAGCTTTTGAAAGGAGAACATAAAATGAAAAAGTTATCGATGGTATTTTTAGCCGTTCTGATCGCAACGGCTCTGGCCTCAACGACCTTCGCCTACGGGTGGGGCGGCGGAGGGGGACGCGGGCATGCACGGGGCGCCTGTGCCGGAGGCCCGGGTGATGAAGGAAACATTCAGTCCATCCCGGAACTCGGCCTGACAGCCGAGCAAACGGCAAAGATCAGGGACCTGCGCGAAGCGCACCTGAAAGACATCAAGCCCCTGCGCGACAAGGTGTTCAGCAAGCGAGGCGAATTGAGGCTGCTCTGGCTTCAGACGAATCCCGACCGGGAGAAAATCACGGCCGCGCAGAAGGAGATCGGAAGCCTGCGGGATCAAATGCAGGATAAAATGACCAGCCATCGTCTGGCCATGCTCAATATCCTGACGCCTGAACAACGGACCAGAGTCCAGGCGCTTGGGGCGGAAAAAGGTTTCGGTCCCGGTGGTGGCAGAGGATTCGGCCCGTGCGACGGCAACGGTCCTCGGTCCGGTCCCGGTGGCGGCCCCCGCGGCAACCGGTAGGATTTTGAAAAAGCAGGTGAAAATGACCCGGGTGACTGTGAACCCCGGGTCGTTTTTTACTGGAGATTCTCCAGAGCCTGCGCTCACCGGCATGAATAAACGGGATTTTTCGCGAAGTCGCCAGTTGTGCCGTACAGACAAAAATGATACATTGCGCCAACCGAATCGCATGGATGGTCCCTTATGAAAAAAATGCTGCTGCTTCCAATCTTGTTCCTGTTTATCCTGACGACGAACGTTGGCGCCCAGGAGTTCATTAGAAAGGGCGAGACGCTTGAACTCCAGCGATGCGTTGAAATCGCCCTGAAAAAACATCCCGGCATTCAGGCCGCCGCCTCTACCCTGAAGGCGGGCGAAAGCCGGGTGGGCCAGGCAAAATCCGGTTATTATCCGCAGGTGAGCGGCTCTGCCAGTTACAGCCGGACGGATCAGACCACAACGGCCGGCCGGTTCTCAACAAGCGGCAGCAGCGTCTATGACAGCTACGGATCCAGTGTGACTTTAAGCCAGAATCTCTTCGACTTCGGCAAAACGTCCACTCAGGTCAAAATCCAGAACCTCAATCTGGACGCCTCCCGCTCTGATTTCGATACCACGAACGCCCAGGTGGTCTTCGGAGTCAAGCAGTCCTATTACGGACTCTTGCTCACCAAACGCAACCGGGATGTGGCCAGGGAAGTGGTGGGACAATACGAGCAGCACCTCAACCAGGCCAAGGGGTTTTTCGAAGTCGGCCTGAAGCCGAAATTCGACGTCACCAAGGCCGAAGTTGACCTCTCCAATGCGAAACTCAATCTGCTCAAGACGGAAAACGCTCTGCGGCTCGCCCAGGTGACGCTCAACAATGCCATGGGATTGCCGGAAGCGCCGGACTATAAGATTCAGGACAGTCTTGCCTTCCAGCGCGTGGAGGTCGATCTGGACCAGAGCATGAAGAAGGCGTATGACCGCCGGCCGGATCTCCAGTCCATTCTGGCAAAGAAAAAATCCCTCGATGAAACCATCACCCTCCAGAAAAAAGGTTACACCCCCTATGTGACAGGCAATGCCGGTTATGGCTGGAGCGGAGACAGCTTTCCGCTGGACCCGGGCTGGAGCATCGGCGCTACCCTGAACATTCCGCTGTTCAGCGGCTTCTCCACCAAATACCAGGTGGATGAGGCCAGGGCCAATCTCGATGTGCTGAAGGCCAACGAGGAGACGCTGCGGCAGGGCATCTTTCTGGAAGTCAAGCAGGCATGGCTGAACCTGCAGGAGGCGGCGGACCGCATTGTCACGGCGGAGATCATCGTGCATCAGGCCGCGGAAAATCTTGAGCTGGCCAACGGCCGGTACGCAGCGGGAGTAGGCAGTCCCATTGAGGTCACCGACGCGCTTGTGGCGGAAAGCAACGCAAAAACCGGTTTTGGCGCGGCGCTGTACGACTATAAGATGGCGCAGGCGACTCTGGAAAAGGCCACCGGAGAGAGATGACGAAGTCGTCTGAAGTCTGAAAATTTGGCAAAAAGAAAGCGTTCAGCATGAAAAAGAAAATTCTTATTGCGGCGATTCTGGTTCTGATCATCGGTGCGGGCGGGGCTTACTTCTTCACGAACAGAGGGAACGGAGTCAAATTCCGGACGGAAAAGGTCACGCGGGGCGATATCCGCGCGTCCGTGACCGCCACCGGAACCATGAGCGCCGTCGTGACTGTGCTCGTGGGCACCCAGGTTTCCGGCACAATCAAACAGCTCTTAGTGGATTTCAACAGCCCCGTCAAAAAAGGGCAGTTGCTCGCCCTGATCGACCCCGCGCTTCCGCAGGCGAAGGTGGAACAGGCCCGCGCCAATCTGCAATCCGCCACGGCGAACGTGGAAAAAGTCGATGCGGCCCTGCTGGACACGAAGAGGACCCTGGAGCGGAACCGTGCCCTCTTTGCGAAAAATTTCATCGCCCGCAGCGACGTCGATACGGCGGAGACAAACCACCAGTCGGCCCAGGCCCAGGTGAATGTGGCCAAAGCCCAGGTGGAACAGGCCCGGGCGGCACTGCTGGTGGAGGAAACCAATCTGCGGTATACCCGCATCCTCTCGCCCGTGGACGGCATCGTCATCTCGCGAAATGTGGACATCGGTCAAACCGTCGCTGCGAGTTTCCAGACGCCCACCCTCTTCAGTATCGCCCAGGATCTCACGCAGATGCAGATCGACACGAATGTGGACGAAGCAGACATCGGCAAAATCCTGGTCGGACAGGCGGTTCACTTTTCCGTGGACGCCTATCCCGACATCACGTTCAACGGCAAGGTGTCGGAAATCAGAAACGCCCCGATGACGGTCCAGAACGTCGTCACCTATATAGTCGTCATCAGGGTGGACAATCCTGAACTTAAGCTGAAGCCCGGTATGACGGCCAATGTTTCCATTATCACCGCAACGAAGACCGGTGCAATCAAGATCCCGAATGCCGCCATGCGTTTCAAGTGGACAGAGGAGAAAGCGGCCGATCGCGGAAAGACCGGGGACCCGGCGAAAAAAACGGAGGTCGCGAAGGATGCGCCCGCGCGCAAAATGCAGGTCCTCTGGATTCTCGACAATGACAAACCCCGGCGCGTCCAGGTAACAGCGGGCATCAGCGACGGCAATTTTACGGAGATCCTCACCGGCGACCTGAAAGAAGGCGATGCCGTGATCATCGAAGCCGTGGGCGGCGCCAAAAAGAGTGGAGGCGCCGGCATCGGCGGCCCGGGATTCATAAGATGACGCTGATCGAGACTCATAACCTGACGAAGACTTACACCATGGGCGACAGCGCCGTCCATGCGCTGGACGACGTTTCGCTGACCGTTACGCATGGCGAATTTGTCGCCATCATGGGACAGTCGGGTTCCGGCAAATCGACCTTCATGAATGTGATCGGCTGCCTCGACGAGCCGACCGGCGGCCGGTATCTGTTAGAGGGAATCGACGTCAGCCACCGTGGGCGCGATGAACTGGCGGAAATCCGCAATAAGAAAATCGGTTTCGTCTTTCAGGGCTTCAACCTGCTGTCCCGGACGTCGGCTCTGGAAAATGTGGAACTGCCCATGCTCTACAACGGTTTTTCCCCGAAGGAACGGCACCGGCGTGCGCTGGCGTCGCTGAAGGTATTAGGTCTCGAAGGCCGGGAGCATCATCACCCGAATCAGCTCTCCGGCGGCCAGCAACAGCGCGTGGCCATCGCCCGGGCCCTGGTTAATCAGGCGCCCCTGCTGCTGGCCGATGAACCCACGGGCAACCTGGACACCAGAACCAGCATCGAGATTATGGAGCTGTTCGTGAAACTCAATGAGGAGTCCGGGATTACGATCCTGCTGGTGACCCACGAACCGGACATTGCCACTTACAGCAAACGGAGCGTCCGGTTCCTGGACGGCAAGATAGTCAGCGACGAAAAGACGAGACATTAGAATGATCAACATTCCATCAACTTTTAAAATATCCTTGCGGGCCCTGCGCGTCAACAAGCTGCGCTCCGCCCTGACCATGCTCGGGATCGTCATCGGCGTGGGGGCTGTCATTACCATGCTGGCCGTCGGGACCGGTGCGCGCGAACGCATCTCCCAGCAGATATCCAGCATGGGCAGCAATTTGCTGATCGTGCTTCCGGGCAGCACGACCACCGGTGGCATCCGCATGGGCAGTGGCACGCAGTCCACGCTGACGCGGGATGACGCGGAGGCCATCGTCCGGGAGTGCCCGGCCGTCGCGGACGTGGCGCCGGTCCACAACGGCGCTGCCCAGATTGTCTACGGCAATCAGAACTGGTCCACGGGCGTGCACGGCACCACTCCGAGTTTCATCAACGTGCGCGACTGGACGCTGGCCGCCGGAAGAAATTTTACGGATCAGGATGTGCGCAACGCGACGAAGGTCTGTATTCTCGGCCAGACCGTCGTGGACAATCTCTTCGGCAACACGGACCCCGTCGGCCAGATCGTCCGGATCAAAAAGGTCCCCTTTACCGTCATCGGTGTGCTGGGCAAAAAAGGGCAGTCCCCTACGGGCCAGGATCAGGACGACACTATCGCCATTCCTCTCACGACGGCGCAGAAAAAGATCTTCGGTACCCCTTTCCCCGGCATGGTGCGCATGATTGCTCTGAAAGCGAGAAGCGCCGAGGACCTGCAGGCGGCGGAGGATCAGGTCACGGCCCTGCTTAGGCAGCGGCACCGCATCAACACGCGGCAGGAGGCCGACTTCTCGGTCCGAAATTTGACGCAGATGATGCAAGTGGCCGAGCAGTCCACGAGGGTCATGGCGCTGCTGCTGGGGGCGATCGCTTCGGTATCGCTGCTGGTGGGTGGAATCGGCATCATGAACATCATGCTCGTATCCGTCACGGAGCGCACGCGCGAGATCGGCATCCGCATGGCCGTCGGCGCCAAAACATGGGATATCCGGCTCCAGTTCATCATCGAGGCAGTGACGCTGTCGCTGATCGGCGGCGTGGCAGGGATCATCATCGGGATAACCGGTTCAAAAATCCTGTCAGTCATGGCGGGCTGGGCCACGATCGTCTCGCTGCCGGCCATCCTGCTGGCCTTCGGCTTTTCGGGCCTTATCGGGATCTTCTTCGGCTTCTATCCCGCCTACAAGGCGTCGCTGCTCAATCCGATCGATGCCCTGCGCTACGAATAACGATCCCGATCCGAAATCACCTTTCCACAGGAGGCTCCCATGACCGAACCAACGAGAGGTTGGAAAAGGAAGTGCTCTTGATTAACGAAGCGCTTTCACATAAGATATTGTAACTTATGAGGAAATTATTATACTGACTGCGTATGACTCTCGCTTGACCCTTATCAATAAATTCTATCATGTTGATAGGTTGTAGATTATTTATTGAAAGCGAGAATTTGGAGAATTCTGTTTGAGTAGCAGATTTGAACCCGTAATGCTCAGGCGCGATGGCAGAAAAAAAGGAATTGGGTGGTTATTGCACACAAGTCAGTGGTTCTCGATTTTAAATTTAAGTAATGATTAACGTTTGAACTGTAGTCTCTGACAGTGTTGCAGAATCCATAAAATCTCACCAAATGTTCGCCCATGCTCTGGATATTTGAGGATGGCGGCTACCACTACTGAGCACCGAATAAAAAAAGCCCCCATCCCGGTTTACGCAATGAGGGCTCCGTCAAAGGTTTTTCCCCGTTCGTTTCGCCGCCGGGAAGGCCGTTTTAAAGGCCTTCCATCAGGACGGCAACAGAATTTTGTTTCAGGGCTTCCAGGAAACGGGCATACTCCGCCTTGGTCAATGTCTTCTTCCCTCTTTTTACCTTCATGATCTCACCTCCCTTGATTTATTATCGCCTGACGGCGATGTCATATCGCTTCTGTTGCGCCTAATATAAGGGAATGGTTAATCATAATCAATCAGCCGCCCGCTGTATTTTCCTTCAGACAATAGTCATTTCTGCCATCCTCATTTGTCCGATGGGCCAAGGCTGACAAGCCCGGATAAAGTTGTGACAGCTTACCCGACAAGCTTGTTCTGAACCGCGTAAAGCGTTATTTCGGCGTTGTTTTTCAGTTTCATCTTTTCCAGAATGTGCGTGCGGTAGGTGCTGATCGTCTTGACGCTCAGGCAGAGTTCGTCGGCAACCTGCGTCACCGTCTTGCCGGATGCGATCATCAGCATGACCTGGTACTCCCGGTCTGAGAGGGATTCCTGGGGAGGCCTGGAAGCGTCGCCGTCCAGATAATATGTCAGTTTTTCGGCCAGAGAGGCGCTGATGTACTTTCCCCCTTCGGATATTTTTCGGATCGCCGCAATCAGTTCATTGGGTGCGCTGGCTTTGGTCATGTACCCGGAAGCGCCGGCCCGCAGCGCCCGGATCGCGTACTGTTCTTCCGGATAAATGCTGAGGATCAGTACGGGGAGCTTCGGCTTCTCGCTTTTCACGTCCTTGAGTACTTCCAGGCCGCTGCGGCCAGGCATGGAAATATCCAGCAGCACCAAGTCGTAATCCTTCTTACGAATATAATTGAGCGCTTCCTGCCCGTTGCCGGCCTCATCTGCCACCAGCATATCGGGCATGTCAGAAATGACCTGCTTGAATCCCGCCCGCACGATGGGATGATCATCGGCAATCAGAATCTTTATCTTTTTCATTCGTTTCTCCCCTTATCCTCTTTTTCCCGAACAGGAATCGAAATTTTCACCATCGTCCCCCTGCCGCGCTTCCCGGTGATCTGGACGGCGCCGCCCCAGTAGTGGGTCCGTTCCCTGATTCCCAGCAATCCGAATGAGTCCGGCTTTTTCAGTTGCTCTTCGGTAATGCCTTTTCCGTTGTCACGAACCGCCAGCTCGATGCCTTTGGCGTTCCTTCTCAGATTGACGGCGATCTTTGTGGCTTCCGCATGACGGGTAATATTGGTCAGTGTCTCCTGAAAAATACGAAAAATGGCCGTGGAAAGCTCCGAATCCAGCACCAGATCCTCCGGATCGACGTTGACATTGCAGCGGATGCCCGTCCGTTTCTCGAATTCCCCGGCCTGCCAGCCGATGGCGACAGCCAGTCCCAGATGATCGAGCATGCCCGGACGCAGATCCATGTAAATCCGTTTCAATGTCTGCATCGTCATACCCACCAGATCGATCATGGAGCCCGTCTGGTCGCGCAGGGGCGTTTGCGCTTCAGGAATTTTCTTGCTGAGCACAACCAGCCCCGTATTCAGGGCCGTCAGCAGTTGTCCCAGTTCATCGTGCAGCTCCCGGGCGATCCGGGTCCGTTCCTTCTCCCGAACGGACTGAAGATGGGCGGACAGTTTGCGCAATTGTTCCCGGGACCGTTCAATCTCCGCCTCTGTCCGCTTGCGATCCGTGATGTCTTCATAGGTGATGACAATGCTTTTCTTCTCCAATTTCTTGCCGATCCGCGAAGCGCTGACCATGCACTCGATATCGGTCCCGTCCTTCCGGCGGCAGGGAAATTCAGACACGAATGTCCGCTTCTTTTCAAGGGCGGAATAGAGGTCTCTGGCGATGGCGTCATAATCTTTATCGGTCTGGTAAAGCACACGGGTGCTCTCCCCGATGATGTCCCCGGCCTTCCATCCGAAGACAGCTTCCACGCCGTCATTGGCAAAGATGATGCGCCGGTCCTGCAGGCCGATCACGGCATGGGGAATGGCTTCCAGAATGGACGCCCCCAGCGCTTCCATCTCGGTGAGCTTTTTGCGGGCCTCGATCTGCTCGGTAATGTCCATGGAATTCCCCAGCACCGCCCGTTCGCCCGCCCAGGGGATCAGCGTGACGGTCTCTGTGATCCACCGGACGCCGCCTTCCTTGGCGATGGTGCGGAATTCATAGGAAGAGGTCCGCCTTCCCTTCAGCATGTCGATGGCGTCCTGCCGCACCCGTTCACGATCATCCGGATGCACAAGGCTCATGGATTCCAGGCCGATGAGTTCCTCCTTACTGTAGCCCCAGTTAAAGGCTGCGTGGGCGTTGACAAACCGAAACCGGCCGCCCTGCACGACATAAATGCCCGCCCGCGAACTGTTCTCCAGGGTTCGAAAAAGCCCCTCTTCGGGCAGATCATCGGTCCCGGTTTGCTTCAACATCCGGATATGCCGGCGCATTTCGGCCATTTCCCGAATCAGTTCGGCCTTCGATTTAGTCTGATATGCCATCGTGCTTCCGTTTCTTACATCTGGTGGAACATCTCGTCGGAATTGAAGAAAGGTTCGATCTCGCAGGTTGCGAAAAAGTCAAGTGGAGTATAAGGGAAGGCTTGCCTGTATGTCAAGGCGATTCCCGGATTCATGCAGCAGAGGCTTTGACAACGGGGCTACGAAAGGGATGTTGCTCACGGGAGGCAACACGTTTCTGAAGGCCTGTTAAATGCCTTTAAAGAGATCGAAGCCCCATGCATAAGAGGAGGGGCCGCTCATTTGATCTGACCGGTTTTTTCCGTCAAGATTCTTTTTCGCTGCCACCTGTTCCTTTTTTTTTGCCCTGATTGTCTTTTTCATCGTTGCACCTCCATATCATATCTTCGACCCGGAATCATGCCAGGCGGCCTTTCTCGCTGCCGCTACGGGCATAGAACCAATTTTTGAGAAATGCACCGGGTGCCGCCTTCCCAGGCCCTGCGCTCTCTTTCGCCCAAGGCATTGACATCCAGCCTCACGTAGATCCGTTCCTTCGTCCTGTTCTGTCTGATCATTATTTTCTCACCTCCTGACGAGTATCTCTGATTCTTTTATCTTTCGCAGGCAATCTAAAGCAAAAAAGGGGTGGGAACAATCGGCGTGACACTGAATTTGAGGTCGGATTTTCGAAGATATCACTTTAGGATAAACGGCGGGAAAGCTCTCGGTATTTGTCTGATGAAATCGCCGGAGCCCCGTCTTTCTTACATTTGACGGCTTCGTAAAAAAATCCGGATGCTCAAGTTGCGCTGCCTCCTTCGTTATTGCGGCGGACGTAAGACCAACGTCATATGCTCCAACTCCGGAAAAGTGATATTCAGGAGCCGCTTGCCCAGATATATTCAACACGGATCAGGGCAGTCAGTTCACAGCAGAAGCATTTACGCATACCCTTCGTTCAAATAGCATTTCAATCAGTATGGACGGCAAGGGCCAGTGGATGGACAATGTCTTTATCGAACGGTTATGGAAAAGCGTTAAGTACAAGGACGATTATCTGAAGGCATACGCTTCAATGGCGGAGGTGAAAAACGGACTTGCCAGCTACTTCAAGTTCTACAACGAAAAAAGATGGCATAATAACTTTGACAGGAAGACCCCGACTATGGTTTACTTCAACACACAATCGCAGAAGCAGGCTGCGGCATGATCATGAACCAGAGCAGTTTCCCACTTATAAATCCCTGTTTCCTGTCCTAAGAACCCAGACCGCCTTTCGCCCTTACGGGTCGAGGTAGCTGAACCAGTTCTCCGCTACCAGACGGAAATTTTCCCTTACGGCATCCGGTGCTGCCACGGGTGCGCCGTGTCCCGGCAACAGGCAATCCACATCAAGGGTGGACAGACGTTGGATGCTCTCCTTCAGAAGCTTTCCGCTCCCGCCGGGAAGATCGGTCCGCCCGATACTCTGGCTGAAAATCACATCTCCGGTGAAAAGCGCCCTGCAGTCGGGCCAATAAAAGCAAAAGGAGCCCGGCAAGTGACCCGGCGTCGCGATAACCTCGATCGTCGTATCGCCGATTCTGCGATCCCCTTCCGCGAGAAAGAAATCTGGTTCCAGATGGTTGGCCAAAAAGTCAGGGGCGTCAATAAAGGGCCTTGCCGTTACATGCAAACCACATCATTTTGAATACATAGAAGCTCCATCGGACAAACGCCGATCCCAATAGAAAAGAGATACTGAGCTCATAAACGTCGTTTTCCTATCCCCAATTTATCATTTCTCTGATTGTTATTAATTGTTTTCAAGCCTATCTTAGGGCCGAAAGAAAGACAGAGGAGGCCTAAGAAACCATGAAAAATATACCCAAAGAGAGAATCGAATTCAATCCTCAGAAAGGTATACTGGTGAAGACCATATTGCGAAGGATGGTCGACATGGAGCCCTTAGTCGGTGTTAAAGGATTATAAAATCCATCCGGCAAGAGTGGAGGAGGGCGCCGTGAAAAAGATCTGAAAGATTTAAAACAGGTATAGCTCTATGTTAAAAGACGAAGTTCCATAAACTTTATAGTATGAAAGGAGTTTAGCACATGAAAAAGACAGCAGAAGAGAAAGGATATAAGGGTTGGGCTGACCGGATGGCTACGCTTTATAAAAACAAGAAAGGCTGGTAGTGTATAGTACGCGGATATTTTCAGGAGATTCAGGAGTGCTCGGGACATTTTTGAGATTATACGACTGGATATCCGAATCGGAACACTTGAACAAAATTTCATTCGCAATGCCGTCCGACTGCAAATGATCCCCTCTCCGCCTACCCCCTTTCGGAGGGGGGTGATTTTTTATCTTTTCGGCGCCTGTCCTGAAATCGCCTTGACAGGCAAACAGATTTCCCCTTATACACTCGGCAGATTATGAGAGACGTGTGGTATCGATTGAGTCGAGTAGATCAGTTTCTTCCGATGCTGTAGGTCGATGTTTGTGTTCTCCGTTTCCGCCTATTTCCCCGGTGGTACTTAAATATTTCAACCATACATCTGTTGGCTCCAGCCCCTCACATTGCAGGTCATCATATCATAATGATCGAGGAAATAACATTATTGATAACCAATCGGAATCATGCATTTTCGCCAAGCTTAGAGATTTGTTACTTTCAGGAAGCACATCTCAACCCCGATCAACCCCCGAAAATGCCACATTTCATCCAGGATTCAGTAGTGTACCCTGATAACAAAAATTGCAACTTTGTATTTGAACAGAGTGAGACCGATTTATGAAAATATTACCGTGGTTCCTACAGAAAAGGGGAAATGAGGACAGAGAGATTCTGCTGATCCTCATGATTGCATTGACCTTTGGAGTTCTTTGTTTTTACTCCTGCAGTTCCTTTGGCTCTTGAATTTTGATGTCGTTTTTACGAAGGAATTCCGTGAAGCCGTAAACCTTTTTCCCCAGGAATACCATGTCAATGGCCTGGACCGGACAATTGTTAACGCACCCCATACAGGCGATGCAGCGGTCCTGATCCACTTTGTGCTGGTCCGGATGTGTGGCGCCAACGGGGCATTTCCGGACACAGGCGCCGCAGCCGATGCATTTGTCCGCATCGATGGTATGGGTGGAGATCAGCAACTTGGTAACCTTCATCATGATGGAACCCTTGAAGACATCACCGTAGTGAAATTCCTTGCTGATGGGTGAGATGGCGCCGCCGTTCCGGACCGTGCGCAGCAACTGTTTGGCGAACTCCCGCACTTTCGTGTAGATTTCCTCGTTCGGGCGATCTTTGTACCTGAGAATGCGCGCTTCATTGCCGTAGGACCATGTCGGGGCAAAAGTGGACATGTTGCCGAAGGTTGCTATCCCGACCGGCACCCCGCCTTTGTGGGACAATAATTGAAGCGTAGAAAAGGCGGTATTGTACTGATTGTCCCCGGGTCCGCCGAAGGTTGCAAAGGCGGCCGCAGGGATGCCATCAATCGAGGGAATCGACGCCAGCCACGACCGGACATTACTGGGCGTATCGAGATAATAAACAGGCGTACCCATGATGATCAGATCGTAGTCTTTCATCGTGGATGGGTTGCACTGACGAATATCAAGGGCCGTTACGGTTAATCTGGCTTGCTCAAGGACCTTCCCGATCAGCCGGCCGTTTCTTTCCGTGTGTCCAGACTGGCTATACCAGAGGATGAGCGCTGTTTGGGGGTGTTTGGATTTCAGAGGCTTTTTTGAATCTGGAATCGTTTCTCTTGCGCATCCGGTCATGCTGATGGCCGCCATGGTGCTGGCGCCGCCGAGCAAGAATGTTCTTCGTGTGCACATACCCAAAATCTGTTGATGATGACCTTTTTCATTTTTCATGTGTTGAGGTTTTGTTAAGTCATTCCTGACGATTTATTGTTTTACATCTATTCAGTGATATGTACTTTTTTACAAAGACAGCATGAAAGTTTGCATCAATGTCAGAATCGCTGTACGTTCGTTGCAGGAAAATACCCCTGCTCTTTAGAAAAAGCAACATCCAAAATCCGCATGTTTCAACCGCCATTCAATAAAATGAGTAGATGCCAGCCAGTGAATCTTTGTATTTGAATGAGCGAAGAAGCATCAATTTGCAAAGCTATTGCAATTCTCGCAAAGAAGATTAAGGATTTCTTTTTTGTTTCTTACTATCCGAGGTTATGAGCTCTCTTCCGTATCACAGAGCAAATTCTTTCTATAATACCGTCGGTACCATAATTATCGTAAAACTCCGCTGCCAACTCTTCAGCTTTCGGTACAATATTCTGAATCATATCGGATAGTATTTTTAAGACAAGATTCTGTTTTATCGAAACAGAGTCCGCGAACTTCTTCCAATGCTTCTCTTGAAGCCAGCCCGGTCGGTTCTCTCCACCTATCTTCATTGCCAGCTTGTTTGTAAGACTCTCATAAATCTTGGTGCAAAGAAGGTCGTAAAATGGTGCGAGACGGGGGCCGGGATCAGTCAATAGGATAGTAAGGTTCTTTGCGTGGGTATCCGCATTGCCAATCAACACATTGAATATGACCCATTGTAAGAGTGCCATCCTATCCGCTGCAGGGCGTATGCTTGACCTATTTATCAGATCAAAACATTGGTTCAACGCCGGGCCACCCTCGCTTTCATATTTTTGTTCCGGAAGAACGCCGAGCGCTTGGCAAAAATCTTCCTGATGGATACGGACCACCTTACCGTCTGGTGTCCTTTCCCTGTCAAAGCGTTTTACGATGAATAATGTATTTTTGCCTCTGCGGATCGTTACTTCAGGCACATGGAGACCAATCTTTCCAGCGAGAATCATGCAGTAGGCCTCATTCATCACAGTCCCTTCAAGTCCTTGAATGGGCGGCTTCAGAATATGTGTGCTCGGAAAGTTACCGGTTGCAAGAAAAATCCTGTCGTTTTCCATGTATATGGGCAGTTTGTTCTGCGCCCCCGCCAGGGACAGGCGAATCCCCCTTTCTCCCGCCATCAATGGCTTTCTCGGTAACTCAGTTACGATTTTGTGAAGTTCACTTTCGTCAAGTTCCCGGTATCCCGTTGTATCTTGCGGCAAATTCCTTTCGGGCAAGACTGAAACAGCGCCGGCACACTCGCCGCCTATCCTCCTTAAAAGAATGAAATCATTTTTCTCGGAGATTCCCAGGCGCCGCGCGATAACTCTTCGTATCTCTGCTTCCGGGAGAAGATTAGCGAAAAAGGGGCGGGCCAGGTCATCCACGTAGGACTCCCTCTGAAGGGGAAGAGCCAAAGACAGCGCAATACTTCCAGGTCGATCTATCCATGCCATATCATATTGAAATATGAATCTTTGCCGTTCGTCAAGCCACAGATAACCTACGAGTCTTTCGTGTAAATAGACCCCCAGCCTATCGCCTGCTGAACCGTTACTCATTTTTCCAACCTCTTGGCAAAATAACAACATCCAACCCAAGGTAAGACAAAACTTGAAGGATCTTACCAATATGAGCGGTTGCTTTTCCATTCTCCACATTTGAGAAAAACCTGTAACCCACGTTGCACATCGCAGCGGCATCCGCAAGTGTCAATCCATCTGCCTTTCTTTTTCTTCTCACCATTATGCCTATATCAGCAGGTGAATTTATTTTCCCTTCCAAGATGACCCCCTTTCTATGCCTTGATATTATTACCGTACGGGAATACTAATCGTCTATTATGAGTTTGTCAAGTATAATATACCCGAATGGGAATAATTTTCATAAGGACGATGGTAATCGTCAATATTATTACCGATAGGGAACCTTTCAGTCAACAAGCATCAGGCAATAGAGGTTCTGTGTTTCCGATTTCTCCTTTAGCGTTGTGATGGAAAAACCGTTGTTGCGGGCGGTCTGGAACACATCGATGCCGCAAGCTTCCATGGCGGGCCTGGTTTTTGCGGGAAAGCGGCACGGAATCCCTTCCACTTTTCCACATTCCTTGCACAGCACGCAGGGGCCGGCCAGCATGACAAACGCCTTGTAGTAGCCATCTTTGAAGAGTTCCCCCTCCAGCTTGACGAGCGCGTCCAGATAGGCCATCATTTCCCTTCCCCTTTCCCTGGAGTAGGGGGCCTCAACATGAAACAGGATCGCGCGGCGGTACGAATCGAGGGTGGCCTGCGTTTCCACCGGTGTGGGCGTATGGGGCGGGCAACTGTACCGGTGTTTGTACGCGCAGCCGGACAGGCATTTGAACCGGACCCACGCAGCGGTCACGACCGTGTTCGGATGGATGACCTTTGCATGGGTCGCGCCGGCCTGCAGCGCCTTTTCACAGTATTTCTCAAGATCGGATGTGTGCATGATAACCTCCCTGGTAAATTTTATCAACGAAGAGAGTAAGTTGTCTTGGTCAAACACAAAAAAACCGTCAAAGTTGACCGGATAATGCGAACTATCATATTTTACGGATAAATACATCTCAAATAGACAGGAGCATACGATTTCGGGCATGTTCAGCTGAGATTGCGGGTTGACTTCGGCATTGAATTAAAACGCGCAATGGCGTATGGATAACCGGACATCAGAAAAGCGGGAGACAGGCGGCATGGGCATGACGATTACGGAAAAGATCCTGGCAAGGCACGCGGGGCTCAAAGCGGTTCACCCCGGCATGCTGATCAATGCCCGTGTGGACATTGCCATGGGACACGACGTCACGGCGCCCATCGCCATCGAGGAAT
>CAYXQK010000018.1:0-3197 GCA_964467445.1 uncultured Syntrophaceae bacterium | reverse complement strand
CTTCGCGGTGGCCGCGTGCGGATGCAGCGGGTTGCCGTGGCAGCTGAACGCGCTGATGACGAGGTTGCGGCGATCGATCGCTTCCTTGAACGCCTTCAGGCGCCTGTCGCTCGCCAGCAGCGCCGCGGGATTCGCGTGCGCGTTGCCGGGATAGGCCCCAGTGCCGATCTCGACCGCCCCGAGACCGAGGTCGACGATGTAGTCGAGTGTTTCTTCGAACGGTTTCTGGCCGAACAGGACGGAAAAGACCCCGATCTTCATGCGACCCCCTTTACGCGCATCCAGCGGCGCGACGGCAACGATTTCCCGATCGGGGCGCATTGTACATCTAGAACAAGCCCTCCACCGACAGGTAGCGCTCGCCCGTGTCGTAGCAGAAGGTCAGCACCCTGGCGCCTGAGGCGAGCTCGGGCAGCTTCAGAGCCACCGCCGCGAGGGAGGCTCCCGTGGAGATGCCGACGAAGATGCCCTCCTCGCGCGCCGCCCTGGCGGCGTACATGAACGCGTCTGCCTCGGTCACCTGGATCACCCCGTCGAGCACGTCGCGGCGGAGGTTGGCGGGGACAAACCCCGCCCCGATGCCCTGGATCTTGTGCGGCGAATGCACGCCGCCTGAGAGGACCGGCGACTTCAGCGGCTCGACGGCGAAGACTTTCAGCCGCGGCATGACAGGCTTGAGGACCTCGGCGACGCCGGTGATGTGGCCCCCGGTTCCGACTCCCGTGATCAGGTAATCGATCCCTTCAGGAAACGCGCCGATGATTTCCCGGGCCGTCGTGCGCTGGTGGATGGCAATGTTCGCGGGATTCTCGAACTGCTGGGGCATCCAGCTCCGCGGCGTCTCCTTCAGGAGCTCGGTGGCGCGCGCGATGGCTCCCTTCATGCCGAACTCGCGAGGCGTGAGCACCAGCTCGGCGCCGTACGCTGCCATGATTCTGCGGCGCTCGACCGACATCGACTCCGGCATCACCAGGATGAGCCGGTACCCCTTCACGGCTGCGACCATCGCGAGGCCAATCCCCGTGTTCCCGCTCGTCGGCTCGATGATCACCGAACCGGGTCCGACAACACCCCGGGCTTCGGCATCTTCGACCATCGCGAGCGCGATACGGTCCTTGATGCTCCCTCCGGGATTGGCGCGCTCCAGCTTCATCCACACCTCGACACGCGGGTCGAACAGGCGGCGAATCCGGACGTGCGGAGTGTTCCCAATGGTCTCCAGAATGGACTGCACCTTCATGGCTGCTCCTTGACTGCGGCAAAGGAACCTAGAGTTCAACGCCGATTGGCTCGCCGGCATCGGCGCAATGGCGCTCCGAGCCCGCACCGCTGGTGACAATGGAATGGGGCGGCACGCTGTGCGTGAGCCAGACGTTGCCGCCGATGACGCTCGAATGGCCCACCACGGTGTCGCCCCCGAGGATCGTGGCGTTCGCGTAGATGACAACGTCGTGCTCGATCGTCGGATGCCGGCGCGTCCGGGCCAGGTCCTTTCGAACGCTCAGGGCGCCCAGCGTGACGCCCTGGTACAGGCGCACGCGGTGGCCGATCACGCTCGTTTCGCCGATGACGATGCCGGTGCCGTGGTCGATCGCGACGCCCTGGCCGATGGAGGCGCCCGGGTGGATGTCGATGCCCGTGACACGGTGCGCCCGCTCCGTGATCAGACGAGGCAGGAGCGGCATGCCGAGGCCGCGCAGGTGGTGCGCCAGGCGGTAGCACGCGAGGGCGTAGAAGCCCGGATACGCGACGATCACCTCGTCCACGTTCGTGGCCGCCGGATCGGCGGCGCACGTCGCCTCGGCGTCCAGCTTCAGCGCCTCCTGGATGGCTGGGAGCCGTGACGTGAACGCCCGGGCGGCGGCTGGGTCGTCGTGCCCGAGGCCGGCCTGGAAGCAGCGGACCCACCCCTCGAGGCGCTCGACCTCGCCCCTCACGGCGGCCCCGTCCGCACGCCGATCCGCCGCGAAGTGGGGGAAGAGCAAGGCGAGCGACGCGTCCAGGATCTCACCGGCCTCGGCGTCGGCCCGCAGAGGGAGACGGCAGCCGATGCGTTCAGCGCTGACGGCGCTGACCCAGGAGTCCAGGTCGGAAGACAATGGGGGCCTCTGCCCCTTTGGACGACGGTGGTGCCGGCCAGGATCCCGGCAGGGCGTCCGTGTATAGTCCGGGCCCAGCGCCCCAGGCGGGGCCCGCACAGCGGCCTACGCCTGCTTCGCCCCGCACTGCGGACAAAATGCCCCGGCGCCGGCGAGCGACGCGCCGCACGCGCCGCAGAACCTGGCTGCGGCCGGAGCCGCGGGCACCGGCGGAACCGCTGTGGCCTCGGCCGCCTTGGCCTCGGCCGCCTTCGCCTCTGCCGCATCATCCTCGGCCTTGATCGCCTCGATCTCCTTCCGCTTGCCGGCCACCGCCGCGGTCTGCTCGGCAATCTGCTTCTCGAAGCCGGCGATCTGATCCACGAACCCCTTCAGGTCGGGCGACGCGATCGTGCCTGCCCGGACAAGCCCAATGGCCTTCTCTCCGGCTTGCTGCGTCGCGGCCTGGATCTGGCTGTTGCACTCGGCGATCGTCTTCTCCATCTCTCCGATCTCGCCGTTGATCTTCTGGATGCGCTTGAACTGATCAAGCTCCGCCTTGCCGCGGTCCACCACGTCTCCGACCGCCTTCGTGACCTTGTCAAAGAACGACATCATGCCCTCCTTGCGTTGCGGACGGTGGTGCCTTGACGATGATCTCGCTGGAGGAACGGCTCGGACGGCTGCTCACGATGATGCGCTGAACGACCGGGCGAACAGTGCGTCAATCGCCCGCACGCCGTTGGCCTCGAGCGTGCGCGTGCCGGTTCCCGTGAAGTGCCGGTGCGTGATCACCGGGCCAGTTCCCGCGGCGTGCGCCCGCCACTCCCCGTCTGCCCAGGTGAACCATCCGTCTTTCGCCTGATCGAACACCTGCAGCGGCTTGTTGCAGAGCTTGGCGAACTCGGCGCCCCACCCGGTGCCGCCGCGCACGGTGCCGTCATCCAGAATCGTGCCGATGACGTAAATCTCCTGGCCGTTGTTCACCTGGTACCACAAGGTCTGCAGCACCCGTCGAATCGTCGGAGCGTCCGTGTAACGCCGATGCATCAGGCGCGACACGTACTCCAGGCTGACATCGCCCGCCTGCAGCTCTTCGTGGGTCAGGACCCGAACGCC
>CAYXQK010000017.1:0-4979 GCA_964467445.1 uncultured Syntrophaceae bacterium | reverse complement strand
CGTCATATCGACAGCATCACCCGGAAGTCGGGGAGGATGAGTATCGCCACCCTGGCCGCCCTCATGGCGGGCGCCCTTTTCGGGGGCGGGGGGCAGGCTACCGCGGCCCTCGCCGCCATGACGATGGCGACGGCGGCGCATCTGAGCCTTAAATACAGCCGGGAACACGAGGAGGAAGCGGATCGCCTGGGGATGGCTTATCTCGTTCAGAGCGGCTATGAGGGTAAGGCCATGGTCGATTTTCTGAAGATCATGAGGCGGTACGAGTATTATTCAAACTCTATTCCATCCTATTTCTTGACCCATCCCGGCACGGATGAACGAATCCGTTACCTGGACGGCATGCTGCAGACCACCTACCGGCGGCATAGCGGGCAGGAATCGATTCTCGGCGGCTTGAAAAGGATTCAGGCCATTCTGGCGCTCGACAATAAAAGCCTCGATGTCACCCTGAGAAAATATGAAGACGAGCTGAAGAAAAATCCTGATGATGTGGATGCCCTGTATGGTCTGGCCCTCGCGCAGGAGAAAACGGGATTGATGGCCCCGGCCCTGGAAAATTTTCAAAAGGCCCTGCGCCTGGCCCCTGAAGATGTTGATATCGTCCGGGATACAGGGATCACTTATTTTCGTGCGAGCCATCCCGATCAGGCCGTCAAACTGCTGCAAAAGGCCTATCAACTGAACGGGAACGACGAGAATACGGTATCCTGGCTGGCCAGGGCTTATGAAGCAACCGGTGATTACGAGTCGGCGCTCGCTCTATACCGGAAGCTGGAAAAGAGAAAAATTGACGACGTGGACATTTACTACAATATGGCCATGACGTTCGGACGGACGAATCATCCCGGTGAATCCCACTACTACTTCGGCCGCTTCTTCAAGGAAAAGAACAGGAAGGACAGCGCCCTGTTCCACTTCAAGTCCGCCCTGCCCTATTTCCCGAAAGACAGCGACCGGGCGCTCGAAATCGATAAAGAAATCAAGGCCATGAAAAAATAACCACCTATATTTGATCCATCTGTTGCGGCGCCAGTTCCCTCCTGGCATAATCAAGATAAAGCTGATCTTTCAAAAAGAATTCAAACAATTCGGCATCGATATGCCTGTCTTTCACCATGAACCCGATGATTTTCAGCGCCTGGGACAGGTTGATCGGCTTCTTGTAGGGCCTGTCTTTTGCTGTGAGGGCTTCAAAGATATCCGCGAGGGCCAGGATACGCGACTGAAGGGAAATCGCCTCCCCTTTCAGACCGTTCGGATAGCCCGTTCCATCCAGTCTTTCATGGTGCGCCGCCGCATATTCCGCCACATGCCGCGAAGCCCTCGGGAAGGGGAGCTGCGACAGCATTTTATAAGTGACCGCCGCATGGTTGTTGATGATCTCCCTTTCTTCACGGGTGAGCGTCCCCTGGCGGATGCTGAGGTTTTCCAGCTCATTGTCGTTGAGCAGGGGGCGCCATGCGCCGTCCATGAAGTATTTGCGTTCGGCGATCCGCTTTAAGCGCGCAATCTGTTCCTCGGCCATCACCTCGCTGCCATTGTTGTCCCTGACCAGGAACTGATAATCATCCTCGATGATTTGCAGATAATCATCATTTTTGGCCGGCAAGTCGTCCGGCGCCTTTTGCCCTTCCTGGAACGTGCGTCTGAGTTTTTCAATTTCATGGTCCCGCCGCAGCAGCTCGAACCGCGTTTGCACGAGTTCTATCCGGTTGAAGACTGTTTCCAGTTTCGCCGCCTTGTCCACCACATGTTCCGGGGTTGTGATTTTTCCCACATCATGAAGCCAGGCGGCCAGGCGCAGTTCCTTGAGCTGGTTTTCATTAAAGGAAACGTCGGCGAATGGTCCCTCCTTGATCTCATTGATCCCGGCGGCAATGACCATGCTGAGCTCCGCCACGCGGCGTACGTGGCCGCCGGTATAGGGTGATTTTTCATCGATGGCCGAGGCAATGCTTCTGATAAAGGAATCCAGCAGAACCTCGAGGTCATGGATCAGGCGGTTATTGGTCAGGGCAACGGCAGCCTGCGATGCCAGAGATTCCGTCATGCCCTGGTATTCAAGCGAAAAAGGAATAACGGTCCCGGTGGCGGGGTCCCGGGCATTGAGCAATTGCAGAACACCGATAATGTTATTCTCATGATTCCGCATCGGCACCACCAGCATGGATTGAGACCGATATCCGGTGCTCCGGTCGAATTTCCGGGTCCCCTCAAAGTTGAACCCTTCGGCATCATAGACATCGGGAATATTCACGACCTTGCCGGACAGCGCAGCATAGGCGGAGACGTTGGCATAATTGAAGGCGCCATCACTGTCCTTCAAGGGCACCGCAGGCCAGGTGATTTTGCCGCTCGTTCCGCCCATGCGGATATTCAGGGAGTCGGTCTGGACAATGGCAAATTGCAGGGCCGTTTCATCGTCTGTCTTGATATACAGGGTTCCACCGTCGGCATGAGAGAAAAAACGGGCTTCATCGACGATCATCTCCAGCAGACGATCCAGATTTTTCTCTGCCGACAGGGCCACGCCGATCTGCGTCAGCCTTTTAACGTGATTCATCTGATCCGCCTTCTCCGGGGTGCTCAAAGGATGGCCGTCTTTGGGGTCATGATCATTAACCATGGCAATACTCCTGAAATATTTTAATCAAATCACGCGCCGAATTTCTCCAGACGCCTTGCATGCGCCAGGGCCTGACCCATGAGGTACATCATGGGCATGCGCCCCAGGCCGCCCTGGATGCAGGCCCGTTCTCCAAATTGCTCTACACGGTCGGGGCGGCAGGTCTTGGCGGCCAGCAGTACAGGAACGGGATGCCAGCTGTGCGCGGCGAGGGCCGCCGGTGTCGAGTGATCGGCAGTGACCACGAGGACATCGGGGTTAAGGTCCGTTATCCGCGGCAACAGGGTATCCACCTCCTCAATCACCCTGGCCTTCGCCTCGAAATTCCCATCTTCCCCGCGTGAATCCGTAGGTTTGACGTGGATAAAGAAGAAGTCGTACTTTGCGTAATTTTGCCGCAGAGTCTCGATCTGAACCCCGATGGAATCCGTCGGCGGCGCAACATCCATCCCCAGCAGCCGGGCAATGCCCCGATACATGGGATAACCGGCAATCGCCAGGGCATGCAGGCCAAAACGCTCCGCAAGCGACGGGTATTCCCGGTAACAGGCGTATCCCCGAAGCAGAATCATATTGGCCTTCGCCTCATCGGCAAGAACCTTTACGGCCTGACGGATCAGTTCGGAAAAAAGGGCGGCCGTCGGCCCGGCTTCCGCAACAAGTGCGCGCGGAGATAGCGGCAGAACACCCGTCTGCTGCGGGTCGGTTTCCGCAATCTCCTCCCTCAGTCCCTCACCCCTGAGCACAAGCAGGGCGCGATGCTCTCTGACGGATTTTAAAAAAACCTCAACCCGTTCATCGAGGCGGACCTGCTCCTGCAGTTTCCGACAAATCCGCTGATTGGTCTCGTCATCGATCCTGCCGGCGCGCCGGTCCAGCAAGCGCCCCTGTTGGTCCACCGTGGCGAAATTGATCCTGACCAGCAGGTCTTTTTCCGTCATGGGAAAATCGATTCCGGCGCCTTCCAGAATTCCGCGACCGATGTTGTTTTTTACGGGATCATAGCCGAAAAGGGCAAAATGGGCGGGCCCGCTGCCCGGCGTAATGCCATAACCCACCGGGTCCAGCAGTCCGCAAACGGACCTCCTGGACAGGGCGTCGAGGTTCGGCGTATGAGCCATCTCAAGTTCGGTCTGATCGCCGCCCGGTGCGGGCAGACCGCCGAGGCCGTCCATGATCAGAAAAATAATTTTTGAGTGGTTTTTAACGATCAGGGTATCGATCAGTTCGGGATGCATGGGACTCACCTGTCTGGCCGGTTGCAAACCATTTATTGATGGTTGAGACCTCTGAAAAATGGCTTCGCCGCGGCTCAAAATCTTTTTCGCTCAGGAGATGATAAGACTTATAGTTGATTAAAATCAATAAATTAACCTAACCTCTGGAAAGTCGAAAAATCTTTCACTCACCGCTTGCGAACCATTTTTCATCGGTTATGCGAAGCTTTCAAATGACAGGGGCGGGTATCATCCCGCCCCTGTCATCACATTATGTAGCCGATCCTGCGATGATGAAGCATGCAGATTCGAAAAATACGTAACCGAATTTATGAACCGCAGTATTTAGGGTCTTCCTGCCCTGTAGCATGGTTCACTCGAACTACATGAAACTTGCTTCAGGGATGTCGATAGAGCTGCGGTCACCGCACTTCATAGACTTCTCATATCCGAAGATATCGCTGACATGATTCATGATATAGAACTTGGCGCTGGCGAGTTTGCCCTTGTAGAAATTGGCATCGTAGTGGTCGTCACCCAGTTCTTTGAGCTTCGCAGCCGCCAGGAGAGCCTGGTCGAGCAACAGCTTGCCGCAGTAAACTCTCGCGCCTGCATGCATGGTCCGGGTAGCAAAGAGTTGCTTCATCTGCCTATCGCCGGTCGTCCAGGCGTCATTCATGTCCACAATATTCTTGAAAGCAACCATGGCATCCGCCATCATCGCGAATTCTGCCGCGAATTCGTCAGTCTTCTTAGCGGCAACGAATTTGTCGATTTCTGCCACCCACTGCTTGAACGGCGCGCCGTCCTTCATGGTGAACTTGCGGCCGGTATAGTCCTGCGACTGGATGAAGTTGGTGCCTTCCCAAATACCGTAGATCACGACATCCCTGTACAGTTCCGCCGGGGCATACTCTTCCATGAAGCCGTAGCCGCCGTGGCATTGGATCGCCTCCTCGGTTGTACGCCTGGCCATGTCGGACGCATAGGCTTTGCACAGAGGGTTGTTGATCGAAAACATGTCGTCATAATATTCCCTCTCTTCCGGTGTGGCAGCATCTACAGCCAGGTCGCGGTAAAGATAAGATTGGTAAATCAACGCCCGGCAGGCCTCCATAATGGATTTCTGGAAC
>CAYXQK010000016.1:0-4621 GCA_964467445.1 uncultured Syntrophaceae bacterium | reverse complement strand
TTTTTTGTGCTGGGCTGGTTCTTTTTTTCCATGGCATGGGATCTCTTTATAAAAGGAGAAGTGAGTACAACCTTTAAACTTCCTTTCTATCCCATCGCAGCCGGCCTTGGACTGAGCTCTTTTGTGCAGGTCTTTGTCTTGGTGTGTGAAATACTCAGAACGTATGGAGATGCCCATGAATGATATAGCGATTGGAATAGTGGGCATTTTCATTCTTATGGGGATGTTCCTGACTGGCATTGAACTAGCGTTTGCTATGGCCCTTACTGGTTTTCTCGGCTATGCCTACCTCACCACGTTCAGTGCAGCCTGTAATATTGTGGCGAAAGATTTTTTCGATACCTTTACCTCCTACACCCTGACGGTGATACCCCTTTTTGTACTGATGGGGCAAATAGCCTACCATTCAGGAACCGCAAAACGGATTTATGGAGCCGCTCATCACTTGGTAGGCCAGGTGCCAGGCGGCCTCGCCATGACCACAGTAGTGGGGGCAACGCTCTTCAAGGCTATGTGCGGTTCTACTCTCGCCACAGCAGCTACCTTTTCCAGTCTCGCCATCCCAGAAATGCGCAGGTATGGGTACAGCAGAAGACTGTCATGCGGAGTTGTGGCTTCAGTTGGAACTCTTGGAGTCATCTTTCCACCCAGTATCACATTGATAATTTTTGGTATTATTTCAGAGCAATCAATTGGCGAGCTTTTCTTGGCTGGGATAGTGCCAGGCCTGATCATCTCATCTCTTTTTTTGGTGGTCATTTATGGGTGGGTAAAAATAGACCCTTCGTCTGCACCCAAGGGGGAAGGATTCACATGGAAAGAAAAACTACGTTCGATACCGGAACTGTTGTGGGTAGCCATGATATTCCTTGTAGTCATGGGTGGACTTATGAAGGGATTCTTTACCCCAACCGAGGCAGGGACTATTGGAACTCTTTCTGTTTTGTTAGTCGCTGTTGCAAAAGAACATCTCCCATTTAAGAAACTCATAACATCCTCTGATGAGTCCCTACGTACTGGTTGTATGGTCCTCGCTCTCCTGGCAGGATCCAGTGTGTTTGGCCACTTTCTGGCAATAACCGAGATTCCCATTATGGCGGCCGAATGGATTGCAGGCCTGTCGCTCCATAAGAATCTGATCATAATACTCATTATGCTCATATACCTCATTGGAGGCTCTTTCATTGATGATCTGGCATTTATGATATTGGCTACCCCCATTTTTTTTCCTGTAGTAACCAAGTTAGGTTTTGACCCCATCTGGTTCGGGATTATAATTGGCATCACCGTTATGATTGGCGCCATTATCCCGCCAGTTGCCATGTGTGTTTTTGTCGTCAAAAACATCACGGGCGAGGACTTCAAGGTGATCTACGGCGGAGTGTACCCCTTTCTGTTAAGTCTGATTGCTTGTGCAGTTCTTCTCTTCATATTCCCACAGGTTGCAACATTTTTGCCGAAAATGTTTGCCCAGTGATGGGTTAGATAGAAACAGGAAAGATAGAAGGGTCAATTATGACCGAACAATCATTTCTTAACTGCACCATTGAAGACGGCATCGCTTTCATATCAATTGACCGGCCACCGGTCAATGTCCTCGGTTTCTCTCACTTCGAGATACTTTGCGGTAAGGTACTGGAGTTTTCACAGAGAGAAGATATTAGGGTAATAATCTTGATGGGGAACAACAGGGCTTTTATCGCGGGGTTTGACATTAAAGAGATAGCAAGCATGAAAAAAGCTGCCCAAGTAACAAGGGTCACTATGCGAATAAAACGTCTCATGATGGGGATAGAGGCTTCAAGAAAACCGATCATAGCTAGTGTAAGTGGCAGCTGCTTTGGTGGAGGATTGGAACTCATATTGGCGTGCCACCTGCGAATAGCTACGTTTGGATCAAAAATGGGGTTGCCCGAGATCAATCTGGCAACTATCCCAAGTTTTGGTGGAACCGTGAGGTTGCCTAAAATAATCGGTCGCGCCCGCGCCCTGGAACTGATACTAACGGGCAATACGATCTCAGGCGAGGAAGCCTTCCGCATCGGGCTGATCAACAAAGTCTGCAAAGATGAAGAGCTTTTGCCAATGGTCAAATCCCTGGGCCGATCGATTGCTGAAAAAGGAGCGTTGGCTGTCCAGGCTGCGATTCAGTCGACAGTGGCAGCAACCGAAATCAGCGCGGAGCATGCTATGAAACTGGAATCGAAGTTGTCCGGATCCCTTGTTGAAACGAATGACCTGAAAGAGAGTATCGCAGCATACTTCGAGAGAAGAAAAGCCGTTTTAAAAAATTCATGAGGAGTTTCAAAGCTATGAACCTTGGGGAAGTCATTGTTAAGTCGTCCAAGAAGTTCCTAGATAAAGAAGCAATTATTTTCAATAGCAAGGTTTTCACTTACAAAGCTCTTGAGCGACAGACAAATCAGCTTGCCGGCCTCATTATCTCAATGGGGCTTGAGAAAGGTGAACGGGTTGGCATAATGATGTCAAACCGGCCCGAGTTTGTAATAGCATTTTTTGGCATTCTGAAGGCTGGCACTATTCCCGTTCCGATCAACGCCCTCTTCAAAGAGAAGGAACTTTCCCATGTCTTATCAAACAGCGGGGCCACAGGACTGATTACTGAGGCGCTCTACTTGCCTATTTTTGACAACATCAGGAATGATATCCCTGAATGCTCAAGGGTTATTCTGGCTGAAGGCATGGAAGAGCTCTTACAGGGCTTTTCCGACGAAATAGCCATCTCTGCAACTGGCGACGATGATATGGCCATGCTTATCTATACTTCAGGATCGACAGGAAATCCCAAGGGTGTGATGTTGACGCATCTGAACCTCTACTCGAATGCTGTCGTTGCCTCACAGATTGCATCCGGAATGTCGTATACGGACCGCGTTCTTGTAGTAATCCCCTACTTCCACATCTATGCAATGAACTGGGGTATGATCGCACCTCTTAGCCAAGGAGCAACGGTGATCATCATGGAACGGTTTGTACCGGAAGATGTGTTCCGGGCTGTAAAAAATCATGCCATTACAGTATTTTTGGGAGTCCCCACAATTTATAATCGGCTTTCCACGCATCCTGGTGCAAGCAAAGGCTATTTTGCTTCCATACGGTATGCACTTTGCGGTGGCGCTCCACTTCCGGTGACCTTGATCGAGGAAACGGAAAAGACGATCGGCGTTCGCATCCACGAAGGCTATGGACAGACAGAAACATCGCCCATCGTAACGGTTAATCGTTTTGGAGAGATAAGAAAGCCAGGCTCTGCCGGTCCCATGGCCCCAGGTGTGGAGATAAAGATTATGGACGATTCTGGACGGGAGATGCCCCGCGGACAGGACGGAGAGATTACAGTCAGGGGACTCAATGTTATGAAGGGATATTATAAGCTGGAAGTGGAAACAGAAAGAGTACTGAGGAACGGCTGGTTTTACACAGGGGACATTGGGCGTCTGGACGAGGAAGGATACCTTTACATTACAGATCGTAAGGGAGACCTGATCATCTCAGGTGGCCACAATATCTACCCGCGAGAGGTAGAAGAAGTCCTTGCCACCCATCCTGACCTTCTCGAATGTGCCGTCATAGGTATTCCAGATGGGGACATGGGGGAGGTAATAAAGGCATTTGTGGTGATACGACAAAACACTACGGTGGGCTCCGAAGAGTTGATCCGGTTCTGTAAAGAAAGAATGGCGGCCTTCAAGGTCCCTAGATATATAGAATACCGCGACTCGCTTCCGAAAGACGGACCGGGAAAAATCATCAAGAAGCTACTCAGACAGGAGGGGTATAAATGAGTATAAAACAAATCGGGGTGGTAGGTGGTGGAGTCATGGGTGCAGGAATTGCCCAGACCTTTTCTTCCTTCGACTGCCCGGTCTATATACAGGACATAAGCGATGAACTGGTAAGAAGGAGCATTGGTCAGGTCGAGAAGATCTATCTGTCCGCTATTAAGAAAGGAAGATTTACTGAAGAACAAGCAAAAAGAAAAGTTTCTTTGATCAAGGGAGGAACTGGTTATGAGGGATTCGATCAAGCGGACTTAGTGATCGAAGCTGTACCAGAAAAAATCCCGATAAAGAAAGAAGTATTCACGTTTCTTGACCGAATCTGCAAACCCGACACCATTCTTGCCACTAATACATCGTCACTTTCGGTGAGTCTTATCGGGACCTTTACATCCAGAAGCAATCAGGTAATAGGAATGCACTGGTTCAACCCGCCTCATATTATGAAGCTTGTTGAGGTTATTCCTGGTATAGATACCTCACGAGAGGTGGTACAGAGCACACTTGATCTTTGCGTTTGGTTGGGAAAAGTGCCTGTAGAGGTAAAAGAATGCGCGGGATTCCTAGTAAATCGATTATTGGGAATTTATGCAAATGAGGCTCTCTATATGTTGGAAGAACAATTTCCTCCTGAACTAGTAGACCAAGCAGCATTGGACCTGGGTATGCCCATGGGCCCACTGAGGCTTGGCGATATGGCTGGTTGGGATGTGATTTACCACGCGAACCAAAGTCTCTACGAAGAGTATGGCGCAAGGTTTACCTTACCTCGCATTTTGCCAGACATGATAAAAGCGGGTAAACTGGGGCAGAAAACTGGG
>CAYXQK010000015.1:0-4738 GCA_964467445.1 uncultured Syntrophaceae bacterium | reverse complement strand
GGGAAACCCGTGCGCGGCTGGAGAACGAGCTCAAAGATTTTGAGCAGTCCGGCTCGACACAGGTGGTTATTCTGACCGTTGAGTCCCTCGAGGGAGATGTTCTGGAATCGTTCTCCATCAGGGTTGCCGAAAAGTGGAAGATAGGCCAGACAGGGAAGGACAACGGGGTCATCCTGCTGGCGGTGAAAAAGGAGCGCAAGACGCGCATCGAGGTAGGCCGGGGCCTTGAAGGAAAGCTGACGGACCTGACGGCGGGGCGGATCGTGCAACTTGTCATAAATCCGCAGTTCAAGAGAGGCGATTTTGATGCCGGGTTTTTATCGGGCATCCGGGCAGTCATCGACGCGACGCGCGGCGAGTTCAAGGCAGATAAGATAAAGCGGGCCTCTTCAACAAGGGGAATCGTTTCGTCGTTCATGCCGCTTATCGTTTTCGGCGCCGTATGCCTTCTCGTTCTGGGCAGGATATCCCGTCCCCTCGGCGGCGCCGCGGGATTGTTAGGTTTTCCCCTTGTCGGTTTGATACTCGGATTGCCCCTGGCGGGGATCATTTTCCTTGGTGTTCTCGGTCTGGCCATGGGTATATTCCTTCCCCTTTTCTTCGGAGGTCCCTTCGGGGGAGCCGGCGGGTACGGAATGGGCGGCGGTGGCGGTTTCGGCAGCGGTGGTTTTGACGGCGGAGGGGGGTTTGACGGAGGCGGGGGTGGCTTTGGCGGAGGCGGCGCCTCGGGGGACTGGTGATGAAAGGTTATTCAAGGGCAGCGCATTTTTTTAATCCTGCCGAGAAAGAAGCGATTGAATCGGCGACGCGCGCGGCCGAATTACGCACCATCGGCGAGATCGCCGTCATGGTCGTTGACGCAAGCAGCCGTTACAGGGAGGCTGAGGTCTTTGGCGGCATCACCCTGGGCAACATCATCGCCTTTCTCGTCACGGTCTTTTTCTTTCATGAGTCCATCTGGTGGTACGTTCCCCTAACCTTCGTCTTCTTTTTTCCTTTCTGGCTCCTTTTCAGGAAAATACCGGCACTGAAGATTCATTTCGCGGGCCCGGCCCGCCGGGAGCACGCCGTTCAGGGAAGAGCGCTCCGGGCGTTCTACGAGAAAGGCCTTTATAGGACGGCCAGAAACACGGGTGTCCTTTTTTTCATCTCCATTCTCGAGCGGAAGGTATGGGTGCTCGCCGATAAAGGCATCTACGAAAAGATCACCCAGACCAGGCTCAACGATTTTGCAAAGGCGGTATCGGAAGGGATAAGCCAGGGACGGGCCGCAGATGCGCTCACCGGAGCAATACATGACGCAGGCGAGCTTCTCCGGGAGCATTTTCCGATACAGGATGGCGACACGAACGAGTTGCCTGACACGATCATGATCGAGAGCAAACCCGATGACGATTGAATCCGATCTCAAGAACCGTTTCGGCCGCTTCAACCCTTAACAATCACAATGGCGCTGCAGGATAAATTAAATATTTTAAGAAATAACATCCGCCGGATGAAAAGCGTTGCCGTGGCCTATTCGGGCGGCGTGGACAGCACCTTTCTGCTGAAAGTGGCGCATGATATGCTCGATGAAAATGCAGTCGCCTTGACGGCGCGATCCTACATACACACTGAACGGGAGTTTCGGCAGGCCGTCCAATTCGCACAGAAGATCGGGGCAAAGCAGGTTGTTATCGATTCGGAAGAACTTGAAATAGAGGGCTTTTCGGATAACCCGCCAAATCGGTGCTACCTCTGCAAAAAGGCGCTTTTTTCAAAAATCAAGGATTGGGCGCGGCAAAACAGCATCCAGCATGTTGCCGACGGTGCCAATGTTGACGATCTCGGCGATTACCGGCCCGGGAATCAAGCCGCAAAGGAACTGGGGGTTATCAGCCCCCTGCAGGAAGCCGGCCTGAACAAGGACGAAATCAGAACCCTGTCAAAGGAACTGGGGTTGCCGACGTGGGATAAGCCGGCATTTGCTTGTTTGGCTTCGCGATTTCCCTACGGGCAGAGGATCACGAGTGAGAAGCTTCGACAGGTGGATCAGGGGGAGCATTTTCTGCTCAATCTGGGATTCAGGCAGGTCAGGGTCCGCCATCACGGCGATGTGGCGAGACTGGAAGTGTCGGCCGACGAACGGATCAAGTTTTTTGATACCGCCTTGATGGATAAGATTTATGAAAAATTCAGGCGGCTGGGATTTTCGTACGTTTCGCTCGACCTCAAGGGATACAGAACAGGAAGCATGAATGAAGTGATCGATACTGGCAGACAAGCGGAATAACTATGAAAAATATGGGAATTGGGGAATTGGGGACGGGTTCACAATTTGAAGTAAAATGTGAACCCGTCCCCAATTCCTTTTAACGCAGCTTGTTGATCATGGAGGCCATATACCCGGCGCCGAAACCATTGTCGATATTGACGACGCAGACGCCGCCGGCGCAACTGTTGAGCATGGACAGCAGCGCGGCCAGGCCCTTAAAACTCGCACCGTAACCCACGCTGGTCGGAACGGCGATGACGGGCTTGTCCACCAGTCCGCCGACGAGACTCGGCAGGGCGCCTTCCATGCCGGCGGCGACGATGATCACCTTTGCCCCCCGGATCACATCCAGCTTGTCGAACAGGCGATGGACGCCGGCCACGCCGACATCGACGATTCTCTCCACGCGATTCCCGAAAAGCTCCGCGGTGACGGCGGCTTCCTCAGCAACGGGCAGGTCCGACGTTCCCGCCGTAACCACCGCAATATAACTGTCAGGAGTTTCCATCCTGGTCTTGCTCACCGTGATGGCTCCGGCCAGCGGATGATAGACAGCCTCCGGACAGATCTGCCGGATTTCCGCAAACAGTGCCTCGCCGGCCCTCGTGGCCAGGACATTTGAGTTCCTCTCCAGCATGGCCTGAAAGATTATTTTAACCTGCTGAGTCGTTTTCCCGGGGCAGAAAATCACCTCCGGATAACCGACGCGCAATTCCCGGTGCGTATCCAGCTTTGCGCATCCGAGATCCAGATAAGACAGGCCTTTGAGCAGGGCCATTCCCTCATCGACCGTGATCCGGTCACCCCGGATGTCCTCAAGCAGGTTTTTCAATCTATCGGCGTTCATGCTTTCAACTTTCCCGACTTTTTTTCGGATTGACCTGAGCGCGTGTCAGTCCTCCCCGGACGTCAGGCTGTCGTAGATCTCTTTCACGCTCACGCCTTTTTCCCCGGCCAGTTTGCGGCAGTCCTCATATTCAGGCTTGGATTTGATTTTTTTGCCCCTGAAATAGGCGTTCTTCATGGTAATTTCGCCGTATTTCGTTGAGCGGAGCGAAAAATCCCGTTTCAGCATGGTCTTTGAGACCCGCTGCATCCTCAGGCCGAAAGTCGAGGTCTTAAGCCAGAGGATTTCCTCAATGGCCTGCCGTTCCCGGTCGCCGCAGAGGATGCTGATTTTGACCGCCGGCCGCGATTTTTTCATGATCACGGGCGTCAGAAAGACGTCAAGCGCACCCTTTTGAAAAAGGGAGTCCATCACGTCGTCGTAGAGCTCCGGGTTCATGTCGTCGATATTGCATTCCACGAGGAAGGCGTCGTCCATTTCAACATCCGCCACAGGCACTCTTTCCGGCCATTCGCCTAAAAAGACGCGCAGCACGTTCGGACGATCCGTATCGCGCTGTCCGATCCCGTAACCGATTTCCTTCACGGTGAAGTTGGTCGTTTCCGTGAATTGGTCCACCGTGGCCGCCAGAATGGCCGCACCGGTGGGCGTTGTCGCTTCATGGGACGCCCCGCCGATCCGGATAGGAATGCCTTTGAGGATTTCTGCAGTTGCCGGCGCCGGAACGGGCAGGATCCCGTGGGCGCAAGTGACAAAACCGCCTCCCAGTTCAATGGGGGAACACAGAATCCTGTCCACCTGCAGATAATCCAGACAAACGGCGGCGCCGACGATATCCACGATGGAATCTGTCGCCCCGACTTCGTGAAAGTGAACCTCCTCGAGCGCGTGCCCGTGAACCTTCGCCTCGGCTTCGGCCATTTTCGTGAAGACCTTCAGGCTGATCGCCTTGACCGTTTCAGACAGGCCGCTTGCCGCGACCATCTTCGCGATGCTCCTGAATGTTCTGCCTTCGGCCGGGGCGGCGTCGCGACCGACAACGACCTCAACCCTTGTCCCGGTGATGCCCCGACGCTGATCCCGGCTGACTTTGATTTCATAAGGCCCGATATCCAGCTTTTTCAATTCGGCCAGAAGGTGATTCCGATCGACGCCCAGATCGATCATGGCCGCCAGGTTCATGTCGCCGCTGATGCCGGCAAAACAATCATAATACAGTATCTTCATCCAACAATCCTTTCAGGGTTGTTGATCCTACCACAATCGCCGCACCGACACCACTTTTCGAATTGGGCCTTGACAGATTTCACCTCGAGTCAAGCATCCAAGATTTAATACAATATTGAGAATTGCGAGTTGAAATCAAGTAACGACAGGCGTTCAGCTTTTGTATATCTCCCGATAGATCTGGAATTCAATGATTTTGAAAACCCGTTCGTATTGATCTTTTCCGAGTAGCCGCCTCATCTCCCATCCTGTTGGCGTCTTCTTCTCGGTGATGATGGTAAGTTTCACCTCACATTCCTTCGAGGTGACCTGGCGGACACGAGCGAAGCTCCGCGTTCTCCATTCACCCTGGACGAAGTAGTCTGATGTTACTTCATGTGCGTCCGCATTAATGGTGGCTTGCCCAAGGT
>CAYXQK010000014.1:0-4018 GCA_964467445.1 uncultured Syntrophaceae bacterium | reverse complement strand
CCGTTCATCTTCAATACTGATCAAGATCCCTTTATTAAGAAAGGCCAGCTCCCGCAGGCGGTTTGAAAGAATGTCGAAACTAAAATCAGCTGTTTCAAAAATGGTGGTATCCGGCGTAAACACTACTTTAGTGCCGGCCCTGGTGGTCTTCCCCACCACTTCAAGCGCCGCCAGGGCTTCTCCCCGCTCATAAGCCTGATAATAGACTTTTTTGTCACGCCAGATTTCCAGCTCCAGGCGCTCGGAAAGGGCGTTTACCACGGAAACGCCCACCCCGTGAAGACCTCCGGAAACTTTATAGGTGTTATGGTCAAACTTGCCGCCTGCGTGCAGCGTAGTCATTACAACTTCGGCAGCTGAGCGCTTTTCTGTGGGATGCATATCAACAGGGATGCCGCGTCCATTATCGATGACCGTCACGCTGTTATCCAGATGAATAATAACTTCAATCCGGTCACAGAATCCGGCCAGCGCCTCGTCAATGCTGTTGTCCACCACCTCAAACACCAGGTGGTGCAACCCCCGCGAGTCAGTGCTGCCAATATACATGGCGGGCCGCTTGCGCACCGCTTCAAAGCCCTCTAAAACCTTAATGCTGTCCGCCGTATACAGGTCTGAGGCTGCCTTCATGGTTTCTTCTGAGTTATTATCCAATCCGCCTTACCCTCCCTTATCCTCTATTTCCCCGTATAAGCTCAAAAATCCTGTCAAGCTCATCTGGAGAATAAAATTCAATTATGAGTTTCCCGCCTTTTCCCCTGGTGGTTATAGCTACCTTTGTACCCAGTCGCTTGCGCAATTCTGCAAGGACGAACTCATGCTTATGACCCTGTTTCCCGGTGGGCCGTTCTTTAACCCCGCGTTTCATCCGTTTGACAAGATTTTCTGTTTGCCTGACAGAGAGGTTTCCCTTGAGCACACGGGCATGGGCCTCCTGTTGCTGGGCGGCTGAATCAAGCCCGAGGTAGGCCCTGGCGTGTCCCATGTTGATTTTATTCTGAATCAAATCCTCTTTTATTTTTTTGTTCAGCTTAATGAGGCGCAGCGCATTAGTAATGCTGGTTCTGCTTTTACCGACCCGCTTACCGATTTCCTCCTGGGTATGGCCAAACTGCTCTATCAGCTTTTGATAGGCCTCGGCCTCTTCCATAACATTGAGATCTTCTCTCTGGATATTTTCTATGAGTGAAAGCTCCAGGCGATGCTTTTCTTCGGCTTCTTTTACTATTACCGGAACCTTATCAAGACCTGCTTTTTGGGCCGCTCGCCAGCGCCGCTCACCGGCTATAAGCTCAAAACCGTCAACCCCTTTTTTAACCAGCAGGGGCTGAATGATGCCGTTTTCCCGTATGGAATTGGCCAGTTCTTCAATTTTTTCCTGGTTAAAGGTACGCCGCGGCTGAAGCGGATTGGGATGTATTTCATCAAGAGCAACCTGCAGCAGCCCCTCAGGCTTTTTGGAGCCACCTTCGCTCATATCGGGAATGAGGGCTTCCAGCCCCCTTCCCAGGGCTTTTCTCTGCACCATGTTAATTCCTCTCGTTGTGGATAATACAGTTTGCCAGCTCCAGATACGTCTGCGCACCGGGGGAAGTTTTGTCATAGAAATAGACCGGCTTTCCATGGCTGGGTGCTTCTGCGAGACGCACGTTCCGGGGAATTATTACCCTGAATACCTTGCTGTAAAAATGCTCGTGTATTTCATTTGCCACCTGATGGGACAGACTGTTGCGCTTGTCAAACATGGTCAGCAGGATACCCTCAATAGCAAGCTGGGGATTTAAGCTGCTCTTTATAAGTCTGATGGTCGTTAATAGCTGGCTGAGGCCTTCGAGCGCATAATATTCACATTGCAGGGGGATAAGCACAGAATCTGCGGCGGTGAGAGAATTTACGGTTAATAAACCCAGCGAGGGAGGGCAATCAATTATGATAAAATCATACTGATTTCTTATCTGTTCAAGAGCATTGCGCAGCCTGTTTTCACGCATGGGCATATTTACCAGCTCTATTTCCGCTCCGATTAAATCAATGTTAGAACCAATAAAATCAAGGTTGGAAACCGCTGTCTTCTGGATAATGGCTGCCATATCCTTTTCCAGAACCAGGACATGGTAGATGTTTTCCCGCATCTGTTCTTTGCCGCAACCTATGCCGCTGCCCGCATTGCCCTGGGGATCAATATCAAGCAGGAGAATGTGTTTGCCCTTTAGTGCCAGAGAGGTGCCCAGATTTATGGCTGTTGTGGTCTTTCCCACCCCTCCTTTTTGGTTTGCTACACAGATTACTTTGCCGCTCATGGTTTTTGGGGATTTTCCTGTAAATGACTTTAAAAAAATAAGCTAAAATAGACGGTTAATAGTGCTCAAAACTCGAGTTACCATATCATAAAAGCGCTGTCTTTGCAAAATAAAAACACTGCATTTTTATGCCAATGTTTCACGTGAAACATTTCTCTTAAATACTATAATGGTGCGTGTGCCGCCGCGAAAGGGCAGCACAAAATGTCTTTCTTCTGCTATTATGAGCTGCGCCTTTTTTATTTCCTGTTCTGCCTCCTTTAATTCCTGTTCTATGTCTTTTCCCTTCATGGCAATAATAATCCCTTCATCGGCAAGCAATGGCGTGCTTATCTTTAAAAACGTCTCTATGCTTGAGAATGCTCTGCTCACAATACACTCAAATCGTTCGCTAAAGCTCAGTGTTTCAGCACGCCCATGATACACCTCGGCCGTCTTCAGGCCGAGAACGCGCACCGCCTGACGCAAAAAATTTGCCTTTTTACGCGCAGCCTCAATAAGGACCACCTTGAGAGCTGGCTGTACTATCGCTATCGGGATTCCGGGAAACCCGCCTCCAGAACCAATGTCAGCCAGGCGTCCGGAACCGGGAATGCTCCCTATAGCGCTTAAAGAATCTAAAAAATGTTTAATGATAGTGTCCCTCAGGCTGCTAATAGCAGTAATATTAGTGTAGCTGTTCCACTCCTGGAGTTCTCTCCAATACAGAAAAAAAAGCTCCACCTGCTCTTCAGACAGGGAGACATTGATGGCTGTGGCTCCTGTTTTAAGCAGGGAATGCCACTCTCCCTGAGGTGACAAATACTGCAGTCCTTTTCCTGTCATTGTCTGTTTTGTTGAAATTCTCGGTGCGTTGGCTGCTATATGCTGTATACTATGGGTACTTTATGAATACCAGTTTTTTGCGCATCCTTCTTGCACAAAAAAAGGCAAAAGCCTGTGTTGGCCTCTGCCCGTTATCTTTAACCTGCCCTTGATTAACAATGCTGCCCGATGCGGGGTATTACTGTAAAAGACCGTCCGCATATGTTTAATTTAAATTGTGCACCCCTGCGCTGCTGTTGCCTGCAGGCCTTATTGGGTCTTTTCAATCCTTATATTATCTGCACGATACAGATGCCCATATGATTCAATCAAGTATTCAACCAGGCTGTCGTGTTTTTCTTTTTCCATTTTATTAAACTGATCCCACATTCTCAGCGTGCTGCAAATATCCTCTCTTATTGCTTCATCGCTTATTGGTGCTGTTTTACTTAGCTGAGCCATTTCTATCCTTCCCTTGAATCCTGTTTTTGTCCGTTGTCGGGCAAGGCTCTCTTATAGAGAGATACATGACTCATCTGCGTTGCAGAGACCGTCTCATATAACGGCAGCTTCTTGACGCTGTGTTCCGGGTTTCCCGCTGAGGACCAAGTCTGTGCCCTGTACATGGTAACGCTTCAGGGGATACGACTTCCCCCGTTAGAAACCAGGTCCCTTGCAGGTGCTGGTTTCTTGCCCGGCAGCGGCGGTTTTTACCGCTATCTCATGGTTGCGCTTCTCAGGCCTGCTAATTCCTCTTTTCCTTGAGAACCAATCAACAGGTCATCTATTTTGGTTTTATCAAAGCGCCAGGAATTCCCCACTCTAAAGCCTGGAATAACCCCTTCCTTGGCATGCTTGTAAACGGTTAACACAGACATTTTAAGATAATGTGCGACTTCTTTTGGGGTCAGTAT
>CAYXQK010000013.1:0-5942 GCA_964467445.1 uncultured Syntrophaceae bacterium | reverse complement strand
GAGCGGCCGGTCGCTGCAAACGGCAATAAGGTTATCCGCGGGTGAACAGAGCAGTCCCTGGTTCATCTGGCTGCGGTTGACCTCGATCTTCGGGAAGGGGTTTTTCTTGAAACCCTCGGACAGGACGATATCGACATCCCGGATGTAACGATCGACCAGTTCACCGATATCCAAGTCCTTCTCCACATCTTCCACGACCGCCACGCGGTGCGGAGAGGCAATCACCGTCGTCCGGGCGCCCGCCCGCTTGTGCCGCCAGCTGTCCTTGCCCTCATGATCGATCTCGAATCCATGCCGGTTGTGTTTGATCGTGGCCACGCGATACCCCCGCCGGACCAGTTCCACGATCATCTTTTCAATGAGGGTCGTTTTCCCGGAATTGGACTTTCCCACAACGGATACGACTGGAATCATGATTCATCCTTTCAAAAACACAACCTACTGTTGAAGGGCCAGCAGCAGGCCCCTGGCCTCGCGAATGATGGCGTCGCCGGAGAGGTCCGGCAGGGGCAGATAGAGCTTGAAGTCCAGCGTCAACCGCATCCCCTTGAACTTTTTACGGGACAGTTCGATCAGCTTTGCGGGATCGACAGGGCTTTTTTCATGGAAGAAGATGAAGAGGTTCTTCCCGTCATAACCCATCTTCTTTCCCTTGATCGCTTTTAACAGATGCTTGATGCGGATCACTTCAAACAGATGCTCCGCTTCGGGGGGAACAAAGCCGTACAGATCTGTCAATTCCTCTCTTATTTCAGCTAATTCCTCTTCTGATACGGCCATGGACATCCGCTTGTACGTGACGAGCCGCTGATGTTCGTCGGCCATGTACCCGGCGGGAATAAACGCCGTAAGCCCCAGATTGATCTCCGGCCGGATCTCGTCTTCAGGCACGGGCTCACCCTTGAGTTCGCGGATCGTTTTTTCCATGAGCTCCGTATAGAGTTCGTAGCCGACAGCGGACACGTGGCCGGACTGGGACGTCCCCAGCAGGTTTCCGCCGCCCCGGATATCCAGATCGTTGGAAGCGATCCGGAAACCGGATCCGGGCTCGGAAAATTCCATGATCGCCTGCAGGCGCCGCATGGCGTTCCGGGAAAGCATGGCCCCCCTGGGCACCAGCAGATAGGCCGCCGCCTCTTCCTTCGACCGCCCCACCCGGCCCCGGATCTGGTAGAGCTGCCCCAGGCCGAACCGGTCCGCCCGGTTGATAATGATCGTATTGGCCGTGGGAATATCCAGGCCGGAACCAATAATGGAGGTGCAGACCAGGCAGTTCGTATCCCCCCGAACGAACCGCGTCATGCTGTCCTCGATCTCCTTCGGCTTCATCTGGCCATGGACGACGCCCACCTGCGCCTCGGGAACGAGCTTTTCCACGAAACGCGCCATCGAGTAGATGGATTTGACGCGGTCATGCAGGAAAAAGACCTGGCCGTCCCTTTTGAGTTCTTCCCGGATGGCCTCACGAATAACATCATCATTAAATTCAAGCACATGGGTCTTGATGGCCTGCCGCTCCGCCGGGGGCGTATTGATAATGGACAGATCCCGGATACCCACCAGCGACAGGTGCAGCGTCCGTGGAATCGGCGTTGCCGTGAGGGTCAGAACATCCACGAGCGTCCGCAGTTTCTTGAGCTTTTCCTTATGAGAAACGCCAAAACGCTGTTCTTCATCGATGATAACCAGCCCCAGGTCCTTGAAGCCGACATCTTTCTGGAGCAGCCGGTGCGTGCCGATGACAATATCCACCCTTCCCTTCCGGAGATCTTCGATGATCTTGAGCTGCTCGGCCTTCGTTTTAAAACGGTTCAGCGCCTCCACGCGGACGGGATAATCCTTGAGCCTGCGCGAAAAGGTCTGGTAGTGCTGCTCCGCCAGAATCGTCGTCGGCACGAGCACGGCCGCCTGCCGGCCGTCCATGACGGCACGGAAAGAGGCCCGCAGCGCCACTTCCGTCTTGCCGAAACCGGCGTCGCCGCAGATCAGCCGATCCATCGGTTTGGCGTCGTTCATGTCCAGGTGAATATCCTCAATGGCCCGCGCCTGATCCGGGGTTTCTTCAAATTCAAAGGAAGCGCTGAACTCTTCATAGAGGCGGTCCGGCGGCAAAAAGGCGCTGCGTTCCATGACCTCCCGGGCGGCATAAACGGCAACCAGTTCCTCCGCCACCTCCCGAATTGATTTCTTGACTTTTTCCTTGACGGCTTCCCAGGAAACCCCGCCCAGCTTGTCCACTTTGGGCGGGCGCTCGTCCGGACCGAGGTATCGCTGGATCTGGTCCAGACGATCCACGGGGAGGTAGAGTTTGTCTCCGTCCAGATACTCCAGAAGCAGAAAATCATTTTCAATCCCGGCGATGGCGAGCTTCTGAAGACCCCGGTAAAGCCCGATGCCATGCTCGGTATGGACCACGAAATCCCCTTCTTTGAGTTCGCCGAAGGATTTTAAAAAAAAGCCTTCCCGGACAGGCCGCCATTTTCTTCGAAGCGTTTTTTTACCGAAGATATCCTCGTCGCCGATCACGATCAGTTTCATGCCAGGATACTCAAAGCTGCCGCTGATCCGCCCTTCGCGAATCAAGAGCCGACCCGGGGGCGTCCGCCGTTCCATTTCCTCGAAAAAAGACAGTGCCGCGGGCTGAATGAACAGCTGGTATTGTGCAAAAAGATGCGTGGTCCGCCGGACCTCTTCGCCCCCCCCGCAGACAAAAGTCATGCAATAGCCATCCTTGAGCCATGCCTTGATTTTCTCGACCAGCGGCGCCAGTTTTCCGGCTTCCTCAAGCCCGGACGGGACGGACGGACGGAGTCCGAGGTCCGCATGCACCTCAAAGATGACGGGAGGAGCGGCGGTGGGCGCGCTGAAGGGGTCGGCGCTGAGATCGAGGGGCAGACCTTCCAACAGGATGCGTTGAAAACGCTCACACTGCGGGCGCAACTGCTCCCCGCTCTGATAGGACGCTTCGCGTTCCAGAAAAAACCGGTCTTCGCTCCGGGCCTTCAGCAGAAACCGGTCCACGGCGTTTTCAATCTGCTCCAGGCTCTGGGCCATGGCCGCCGGATCATTCAGAACCAGAAGCGCCCCGGAAGAAACAAAATCAAAAAAACTCGAAAGAGGGGGATCCTCGTGGTCTGATCCGTCGCCGGCATGGTAGAAAAGCGGCAGGAACAAGGGGTTGATGGAAGAGATCAGGTTCTGTCCGATCATTTCCGTGAGGCGGTCCCGGACCAGGCGGGGCAGCTCCAGTTCATCGGCCCGGGTGCGGATGTTCCGGATGGCCTGCTGCTTCCTTGCTTCCGAGAAAATGACCTCGCCAGCCGGCGCCAGCACGAAATCGACGACTTCATCGATGGAGCGTTGGGAAACCGGATCAAAGCGGCGGATCGATTCAAGTTCATCGCCGAAAAATTCAAGCCGGAAGGGCGCCGTCGCTGTGGGAGTAAAAATATCCACCACGTGCCCCCTGATGCCGAACTCCCCTGTCTCTTCCACAAGGGTTTCCCGGCGATAGCCGCCCATGACCAGTTTTTCAACCAGCGCGTCCCGATCCAGCACATCCCCGATGGCAATCGTCTGGATGTAATCCTCAAAGACGGTCCGGGGCATGACCTTCTGCATGAGCGCTTTCAACGGCAGCACCACAACATCCGGCCTGCCGGATAGAAGCCGGTAAAGGACGCCCATGCGGACCATCTCCACATCCCGCTGAAAGGTCAGCAGATCCGTGGAAACGACATCCCAGGGGGCATAGAGCGAGACCTGGTCGCTGCCGAGAAAAAAGGCGATATCCTGTTCCATGACCCGGGCCTCGCGCTCCGTAGGGGTCAGCACAACCAGGGGCCGGCCGGATTCCCGAAAAAAATGGGAGAGGAAAAAGGCTTTTGCCGATCCCCGCAAACCCTGGATGCAAAGGGGGTCCCGGGCGAAGTCAGATACCCCACCGATCCGGGAGATCGTCTCCTGGAAGGCGGGATCGGTATAATGCTTTCTGATGTCTACGATTTTCCGCACAGTTATCGTGCCGGCGAAGAGACAGCCAACATCCTCTCCAGCGTTTTTCGGGCAGGAATCCTCACGTCTTCGGGAACCTTGATCACCGTTTTCATCTGAGTGAGGGCGGCCCTGATATCCGCAAGCGTGATCTTCTTCATGTCTTCACAGATCATCTGGTCGGACGCCGGGATAAACACTTTTCCCGGATGATGCTTTTTCAACTGATAGAATATGCCGCGCTCCGTCCCCACGATCATCTCCCGGACATTATCCTGTCCAGCATAGCGAATGATTCCGGTCGTGCTTCCCACAAAGTCGGCCAAAGCCAGAACCTCCAGACGGCATTCCGGATGCGCTGCAAAGACCGCCCGGGGATGCGCCTCTTTCGTCCGCATGACCTGTTCGGCTGTTAAAAAGTGGTGAACCGGGCAGTACCCCTCCCAGGGAATGATTTTTTTGTCCGTCTGTCCGGCCACATAACGGGCGAGATTCCCGTCGGGGATCATCAGGATCTCTTTCACGTCGCCCAGCGACTCGACCACTTTGACGGCATTGGCCGAGGTGCAGCAGATGTCGCTCAGGGCCTTGATTGCCGCGGACGAATTGATGTAGGTGACCACCGCCGCGCCGGGATGATCCTTTTTTGCCGCTGCAAGCGCCTCCGGCGTGATCATGTCCGCCAGCGGGCAGCCGGCGTCGGGCCGCGGGAGCAGCACTGTCTTGTCCGGCGACAGGATCGAGGCGCTCTCGGCCATGAAATGGACCCCGGCGAAGACAAGCACCTCGGCGTCCGTCCGGGACGCCTCAATACTCAGGGCCAGCGAATCGCCAAGAATGTCGGCAATCTCCTGGATCTCGTCACGCTGGTAATAATGCGCCAGCAGGATCGCCTTTTTCTCTTTCAGCAACTCCCTGATTTCCCTCTGTAATATGGACAGACGCATGGTGTTGGCCCCTTTTGCTCTGGTGAATTTTTCTCCATTTCTATACTATAAGCCCCTATTTATTCAAGGCGAAAAACCATTAGGGTCTGTTGCAGACTTTAAGGTTAAAGGTTGACAACATCGGGCCTTTGATATACTTCCCCATCAAATTCTACAAAATACGAGTAAAACCATGATCTCCCTTGAAGCAGCCCTGAGCCAGATTCTCGCAGCCATCCAGCCCCTGGGCCTTGAAAAAGTAAACTTTCTCGACGCCCTGGGACGGGTGATCGGTGAAGACATCGTGGCGTCCCGCCCGATTCCGCCGAAAGACAACGCCGCCATGGACGGCTATGCCCTGCGCTCGCAGGATATCCGGGACGCCTCCCCGGAAAAACCGGTCGTCCTGGATGTCATCGAAGATATCCCCGCCGGAAGGATTCCTCAGAAAAGGGTCGGAAAAGGTCAGGCCGCCCGCATCATGACCGGCGCGCCGGTCCCTGAGGGCGCCAACGCCGTCATGCGCATGGAAGACACCGAAAAGGTCGGCAAAAAGGTCAGGATTTTTGTAGAAGCGCCTGCAGGACAGGACATCCGGCTCGCCGGCGAGGACGTCCGCCAGGGCGAAACGGTCATCTCCCGCGGCGATATCATCCGGCCGGCGGAGATCGGCATGCTGGCGGCTTTGGGACGCTCGTTTATTTCAGTTTACCAGAAGCCCCTGGTTGCGGTTCTCGCCACCGGCGATGAGCTGGTCGACGTGGACGAGAATCCGACCCCCTGGCAGATCATCAGCTCCAACAGTTACGCCCTGACCGCGCAGATCCTGGATTGCGGCGCGATCCCGCTGCAGATCGGAATCGCGAAAGATACGCGAGAGGATCTGACGGCTAAATTGAAATCCGCCCTGCGGGCCGATCTGATCATTTCCTCGGGCGGGGTCTCCGTGGGCGATTACGACCTCGTCAAGGACATCATGAAGGAGGTGGGCAACCGCATGCAGTTCTGGCAGGTCGCCATGCG
>CAYXQK010000012.1:0-3852 GCA_964467445.1 uncultured Syntrophaceae bacterium | reverse complement strand
CGGCAATTCATTGCTACTGTCATTGCTTACTTCTTATCCTTCTTGTCATCTTCTGGTGGAACTTTCGCTTCGATCTTGACCGGTGTGGTGCCGTCTTTTTTCATGCCAATCTCTTTGGCAGCTTCTTTTGATAAATCGATATCACGCCCTTTTCTGTACGGGCCACGATCATTAATCTCTACCCCTACAGACTTGCCGGTCTCCAGGTTCGTCACTTTTGCTTTGGTTCCCATCGGCAATGTCGGATGAGCAGCGGTAAGGGCATGTTGATTAAATGTTTCGCCGCTGGCGGTTTTTTTTCCTTGAAACCCTTTGCCGTACCACGACGCCTCTCCGACCTGCACAACGACTGGCTTACCCTTGACGTCAGTTCTCACCTTGACCTTATCCTTCACCAGATCATTCTTTCCTTCCGCCTTCTCTGTCTGTTTGGCTTTCTTTTCCACTTTCTCCGCGAGAGCTTCAGCCCTTTGTTCAGTTTTATCCCCTGAGGTGGCAACGCCACTGTGGAGCGAGAGCATCAAAACTGTGACAGTTAATATATTCAAAAGCACATATCGACGTACACGAATACACATAGATCACACTCCTTTGCTCTCGGCGACACGACACTTATTCCGGTGCTCCCGCATCAGCAGCGCCGGGATTCAATAAGCAATTTTGAACAGAGCTGATTACACCAAACACCATCATGATATTACCCGCGCTGCGTAAAATACCGTTTACTTTTGATAGCGGATTGGTTACTTCCTTTTTCTCGCAAACGCAAAAATCACCGAGACACGACTCCTCTACGCACTCCTCCTCCTGCGTCAAGGTTTCAGATAGTATCATGCTGAGTATAACGAACGAGAGGCCGGCCATGAACAAAAATGTAGCGCTGACGCAGGCTTCAGACTGGGCAGGTTCAATGCCGCTGTCATTAGCCCGTGCGGTGGTTAATAATTTATCGATTGCCAGTAACATCTCAGCTGCCTTCTCATCGCTCATGGGATAGGTTTTTTGTATCAGGCTGAGTATTTGCTCTGCTGTGCAGCCGCCGGTGACAGCAAGGATGAATTTTACGAGTCGCTCCTGATTGTTATTCCTCTGCATTCCACCTGCAAGTGCCGGCAGCGTGTAGACGTTTGACAAAAACGCTGTAATGATTATCATGCTGACTATTCTGAAAACCTTTTTGTTCATAAGCAGTTTCATGACGATCTCCTTTTAGTTTTTAGTGGTTGTTGTACAAACACCATCTGCATTGGTTCTTGCTTTCATTGTTCTCATGGTATTTTTTTTATGTTATTGCGTTTTTTTGTTTCTGACTTCCTTGAAAAAATAAGGTAATGATAAGTATCATGAAGACTCTATTTGCAAAGGGGTTGCCAACAACCGTAAAAAACAAAAGTTATGAATTAATCTCTTAATAACAGGGGTTTGGATTGATAGAAGAGAATTAGAGAAGTAAGAAACGATCTGGTTGGCCACTATATTTAGTGGAACCTCAGCATATTGAGGGATAATTTGAAGGGAGGAGGATCGTCTAATCTGGTTCTTTTGTCTCCGGGCAGACACAGGAAGAGCGCAAATGACAATAATTAGAACCGTTCCCTTTTAACGAATCGAATTCAAACCATGATCGCGTGGCTGCAATCCGGCTGCAGTTGCTCCCTGGGTCGAAGCAAGAGCGGCTGGATCAGGAGGCGGATCTGTTCTTGAGCGTCTGCCAACGTCCCAACAACATGAGTTGCTGCGCCGCACCCGATGCGTTCTTTCGCCTTGTTCAGGTCGCCTTGAACGTTCCACAATCCCACAATCAGATTAGCTTCCGGAAAACGACCACGAAGACGCTTGCACAAGTACCGAGCATGCGTCGCGGCGGCGGGAGGCATGGCGGAAATACAAACCACATCGGCTTTACGCTGTTCGACAAGGTCAACCATCTCGCTGACCAGAGCCGTCACCGAGACGGCTTGCACAAGGCATCCCGTCATCTCCAATACTTGCGCGAGCATCATTCCAGCGATTTCATCCGTTGCGTCGCGAGCGGGCAGGCAGAGGATGCAAAGCCTTGATGAGTCAGTCGCATTAACGAGACTGGAATCTGCGCATATCTTACGTGTATCATTCTTATCTTCTTGTAACTTCAATTCCTGCTGGCGCTCACCAAACTCTTCAACCGTCTCCTTCAGGCTCTGGAACATGAACTTGTGCCTATCCTCGTTGAGGTCGCCGCGATGCCAATGCGTCTCGGCCATGGCCAGTGCCGGGATGAGCACCGAGTCGTAGACTTCTACGAGAGGCCGGTGTTCAAGGTCATCCAGGACCAATTCGGCCGCCTCTTCCTGATCTCCTGCCAAAAGCCGCTGATAGACGCGCGTCTTCAGGTCAAAGACCGGTTCATTGCCCAGCAGCGTGTCCAGGAAGGACAGTTGCGGAACGTGCTTGCCGATCACCAGAAGACACAGAGTCAACGGGGTCGCGACGAGCAGCCCTATAGGTCCCCATAACCAAGTCCAGAAGACAGCGGCTACCAGGATAGCCGTGGATGACATACCGGTGTTCTTGCCAAATATCCATGGCTCCATGACGTTGGCGACGAAAAGCTCCAGAGCCACAAACAGCCCCAACGTCAGGAGAAGCGTTACCCAGCCCGTAGAGATGGCCATGGCCAGGCCGAGCGGCGCTGCCGCAGCGCTCCACGCGCCGATGTATGGAATAAACCTCAAGGCAGTGGCCAGGATCCCCCACAGGATGGCGCTGGGCAAGCCGATGAAGTAAAGCCCGATGGCGATCGAAAGGCCGAAAGTGATATTGATTAACAATTGCGTCAGGAGAAAGCGGCTGACCCGCGTAATGGCGTCTTCCAGTGTCTGCGTGGTCACGGTCACTTGACCTCCACCAATCAGGCGAATGAAGCGATCGCGCAAGTCCTCACGCCGGATCAGGAAAAACACCACCAGCACGATGACGATGCCGGTCGAGCACATCACCACGAACATCGAGCCGAACGTGCCTCCAATAACTTGCAGGGGGCTCGGTGGCGAGAGGACCACGCGAACCGGCTGGGGCTTTTCCTCGCGTCCCTGTGGCTCGTCTGCCGGCTCTGATGGCGGCACACTCTGGCCAATGTCTTCGGCTGTTGTTCTGACCTTTTTCAGCGCGGCCCTGAAATAGTCGTTGACCGAATGCAGCTTTGTTTGAATGTTCCTCTGGTATGCGGGTATTCTTGGGGCCAAGTCGATCATTTGAACCGTTATTGCCCATGCGCCTGAGCCCAGCAGCGTGAAAGCCAGAACAGCCGTAACCAACACGGACGGGATTCGACCCAATTTCCGCCGCTCCAACCAGCCACACACGGGAGCCAGAAGAAAGCTCAGCAGCACGGCCAGCGTTAATGGAATCAGAACGCCCCTGGCAAGGTAAAGAGCGGCCACCACGCCGGCGAGCGACGCCAGAGTCAACATCCACGACGACTTAATGAAATGGTCCGAGTTGCCCATGCGGTTCTCTAATAAATCGGGATAGGTGCCTATTTTGCTTCTCCGCAAACTGTGAATAAACTATTTGGGTGATTTGATGTATCGTTATTGTTCTTTTATCCTGACGGGTTTTCCTGCTTTTCCCTACCTTCGTTTAGCGCCAGCACCTTTGCCGCCACCAGGCCCGATACCCATATTGCACCTCAGAGGCAGCTGAGCAATTTGTCCGGCTTTTCCTGATTTTTTCGATTGCTTTTCCCAGTAACAGAACGGATTAACGGAAAAACGCCAGAGCAATGTCGGAGAGCGCGTTGACCACGGGTTGAGCAAACCGGCCGATACGCGAGCGACGAGAGCTTACACCAAAGAGAAACCCCAGTCCTGC
>CAYXQK010000011.1:0-14222 GCA_964467445.1 uncultured Syntrophaceae bacterium | reverse complement strand
TGTAGTTAAGCGACGAACACGTCACTTTGATGAGAACGTCCCCGGGAGGCAGCCCGCCGAGCGGCAGATTCACGATGCGCCCCTGATAGCCCTCTCCTTCCCGGACGACCTGGTAAGCCCAAAACGATTCATTCATAACGATTCCTTTCGCCCTATCCCGTTCATGATCGGTTGCCGACGATGTTCATTGATGAGATTTCGTTGCTTGTGATGATTCCATTGATGATGACGCACCTGCGTGAGGAGCCAGGAGAAAGGGCAGGCGCAGTGGCTCTTCCCGGTCGCCTTCGTATCGAACCTGCATGAGAAACAGTCCCGAAGGCGGGGCCGTATATTGCGCCGGTATCTCTGAAAAAGACGTCAGCATTCCCTCCACGTCGCGGGCGGTCAGCTTTCCTCTGCCCACCTCCACGAGGACGCCCACCATGCGGCGGACCATCTTCCAGAGAAAATGAGAACCGGTGATGCGAAAGACCACCAGGCCCTCCCGCGGGGCGATCTCGACCCGGTCAAGCTGCACGCGGGTGGAGGCGTCCTTGTCGAATCGCTTATCGGCAAAGGAGGCGAAATCATGAAAACCTTCGAAGAGCCGGCTTGTCGACTGCATCTTCTCGATATTCAGCGGGTCCCGCACCCACCAGACATAACGCTTTCCGAATGCCGTCCGGTAGCGTGACAGGAGATAGACTTAGGTCCTGGCCACCGCGTGATGGCGGGCATGAAAACGGTCATGGGCCTTCTCCACGCGCAGCACATTGATATTTGACGGGAGGAGGTCGTTCAGGCCCTCCATGATTTTCTTTGGCGGCAGGACTTTTCCCGCTTCGAGGTGGGCCACCTGGGCCAGGGCGTGCACCCCCGCATCCGTCCGCCCGGCTCCCTGAACATCGACTTCCTGGCCCAGGAGCTGCCGCGCCGCCTCGATCAATGTCCCCTGGATGCTTCTGGCGTTCTTCTGGGTTTGCCAGCCGCTGTAGCTCGTGCCGTCATATTCAAGCGTCAGCTTGTATTTAACCATCCTTCAACAATCCATAACGCTGAATCTTGCTGCGCAGCGTTTTCCGGTCAATGCCCAGAAGTTGCGCTGTCCGGCTCTGATTCCAGGATGTGGTTTTCAGAGCCTGGAGAATCTGTTCCCGCTCCGCGCCCTCGAGCGGCATCAACTGCGGCCGGGGAACCTCCCGTATTTGCCGGAAGCGCTCCGGCAGGTTTTCCGGGAGAATCAAAAGAAAGGGGGAGAGCAGCATGGTCTGCTGCAGCACGTTCTGCAATTCCCGGACATTGCCGGGCCAGTCGTAGGCGATGAGGAGCTCCATGGCTTCATCGGACACGCGGACATTGGCATATCCCAGTTTTTTCAAAAGAGACTCGACCAGCAGGGGCATGTCTTCCTTGTGATTCCTGAGAGGCGGGATCTGCAGACGAACCACGAAACGATAAAGCAGATCCGTGCGGAATTTATCTTTTTTGATTTCTTCGTCAATGTTTCGGTTGGCGGCGGACACAACGCGGACCGCCGCATGACGGACCTCGTGTCCGCCGAGCCGGCGGATTTCACCGTCCTGCATGAAACGCAGGAGCTTGGCCTGGAGGCCGGAGGACATCTCCGTGATCTCATCCAGGAATATGGTGCCGTCCTGAGCCGATTCGATCAACCCGGGATGAGACCGGTCGGCGCCGGTGAAGGCGCCCTTTTCATAGCCGAACAGCTCCGATTCCAGCAGGGTTTCGGGTATGGCCCCGCAGTGAACGACCACAAAGGGTTTTTCGCGGCGGATGCTCAACTGATGGAGGGAGCGCGCCGTCAGTTCCTTGCCCGTACCGCTCTCACCCTCGATCAGGACGCTGGCCGACGAATCGGCGACACGGGCAAGCTGCTTATAGAGATCCACCATGGTCGCCGACGAGCCGATGAATTCCGGCGCCTCGGGCGCCTGGGGCTGACCCCGCATCCGCCGTTGCTGAAGTTCCCGGACTTCCAGAACCTTTTTGACCATGGCCCGGATCTGGTCGGGAGAAAAGGGTTTGCTGATGTAGTCCCAGGCCCCCAGACGCAGGGCTTCCATGGTGGTTTCCAGGGACCCGTAGGCCGTCATGAGGATCACCGGCAAATCCGGCCATTTCTCATGAACCTGCCGGAGAAACTGAAGCCCGTCCATATCCGGCATGCGGATGTCGGACATCAGCAGATCATAGGCGGACAAATCCTCCCGCAGGGCCTTTTTGGCCGACGTGAAGGTATCCACTTCATAGCCGGCCCGTGAGAGGGCCTCCTGTAAAAATTCGCAGGCGATGGCGTCGTCGTCAATGACCAGAATCCGTACCGGCATATTTCGTTTATCCCTTCATGCCTTTTTTTGCCATGTAGTGCGCCAGATCGGCAACCCTGCAGGAATAGCCCCATTCATTGTCGTACCAGGCCACGACCTTGGCCATGTTTTCCCGAAGGACCTGCGTGAATTCAATATCCACGATGGATGAATGGGCATCTCCCTTAAAATCCGTCGAAACGAGACGGCCTTCTTCACAGGCCATGATGTCCTTCAGTGATTTGACGGCGGCATTCCGAAGCGCCTGCCGCAGGTCCTCCGTCGTTGTTCTTGTCTTGAGTTCCGCCACAAAGTCCACAATGGAGACCGTCGGCGTGGGGACGCGCAGGGAATAGCCGTCAAACCGGCCGGCCAGTTCCGGAATCACAAGCCCCAGGGCCTTTGCAGCGCCGGTCGTCGTCGGAATGATATTCTGGAAGGCCGCCCGGGCCCGTCTCAGGTCCTTGTGAGGAAGATCGAGAATGCGCTGATCATTCGTATAAGAGTGGATGGTGGTCATCATGCCCTTTTCAATACCGAAGGCCTCGTGGATGACCATGACCGGGGGGGCCAGGCAATTGGTTGTACAGGAGGCGTTGGAGACGATATGGTGTTTTTCGGGATTGTAGGCCTTGTGATTGACGCCCATGACCACGGTCAGGTCTTCCTCTTTGGCAGGGGCCGTAATGATCACCTTTTTGGCGCCCGCCGCCAGGTGCGCGGCGGCCTGTGGGCCGGTTAAAAAAAGCCCTGTGCTTTCAATGACGATATCCACGCCTTCCTGTTCCCATGGGATTTGCGTGGGATCGCGGAACGCCAGGTTCCTGATGGGGCGCCCGTTGATCAGAAACGCATCGTTTTTCACCCGGATCTCGCCGGGGAAGCGGCCGTAACTGGTGTCGTACTTGAAGAGGTGCGCGTTGGTTTCCACATCAAAGAGGTCATTGACCGCGACCACCTGCAACGACCGGGGATGCCTCTGCAGGACGGCCTTCAGCACCTGCCGGCCGATTCGTCCAAAACCATTGATGCCCAGGCGAACCATGGGACCCTCCTTAATTGTCATCGATGCGGTACTTATGCGCCGTCATCAGATCGCAGCGGGTTTGCAGCGTCCTGTGCAGCCGGGCGTTGTCCAGGGCAATGGCGCTCAGGTTGGCCACGGCCTCCAGAAACCGGATTTCCCCTTCGCTGAACACCCGCGTCTTTTCCGTATAGACCCGCAGAATGCCCACGGCTTTCTTCTCCAGCATCAGCGGCACGACGAGTACGGATCGGATGCCTTCGGCGGCCGCCTTTTCCCCGTACTGGAAATTTTTGTCCGTTTGCGCATCCTTGAGAAAAACCACTTTTCCTTTCAAGGCTTTCCGGTCGAGGCCGCTTTCCTTAACCAGGATCGGCCCCTTGTGAAGATAGGCTGCAGAAAGACCGCACGCCGCGCCCATGACCAGCTTCTTTTCAGTGGCGTCCAGCAGCCTGAGACTGCAGGCCTTGACCGGCATGGCTTTGACCACGCAGTTGACAATCTCCTGTAGCACTTCCTCCGGCTCCAGCGAGGCGTTAATCACCTTTGCCACATCATAAAGCGCGACGAAGTAATCCATCTTCTTCTCTTTCATAGCACACCTCCTATTTGGCACACCAGGGGTGTTGCATCATTTCAGGCAATTCCAATCTTCTTTTTAATGTCCTCCCGCAGGACCTTCTTCATGATCTTGCCCACGGGATTGCGGGGAATGGCATCGATAATCTCCAGCCGTTCCGGCAGTTTGTAGGCAGCGATGCCCTTCTCCTGCATGAAGTCCTTGATATCTTTCAGGATAATTGTTTCGCCGGGCTTCGGCACCACGTAAATGCAGGTCCGCTCCCCGAGGGATTCGTCGGGCATGGCCACGGCCGCCGCGTCCAGAACCTTCGCGTAGCCGAGAACCATGTTCTCCACCTCCTGGGCGCTGATGTTATAGCCCCCCCGGATGATGATGTCCTTCGATCGCTCGAAGAAACCGATGCAGTCGTTGTCCTTGAGCTGGAAGAGATCGCCCGTGTTGAAGTAACCTTCCGGATCAAAGGACTTTGCCGTCAGATCCGGCCGCCGGAAGTAGCAGGGGATGACATTCGGCCCGCGATACCAGAGCTCGCCCACGTCGCCCTCTTTCTTCGGACCGCCGGGGATGGCCGCGTTCACGAGCTTCATGGTGACAAACCGTGAAAACCATGTGGTCTTTTTGGCCCATTGATTTCCCGGGGAAACAAACAGGAAGTGATCCAGTCGCATCTCCATGTCGGGAATATCGTACTGACCCGCCACATTGGCCGTTCCTTCGTTCTGGCCCCAGATATTGGCGAATTCAATCCCCCAGCGCCGCTTGAGCTCCTGCACGGACCAAAGGGACGGCGGCGCGGCGCCGATCGTGATGGCCCGCATCTTGCTGAAGTCAAACTTGTCCACCATGGGATGCTTCAGCAGGGCATTCACCACGGCCGGCACCAAAAGCGTGTAGTGAATCTCCTCCGCCATGAGCTGCATGACGAAGGTGGCCCCGTCGAAGGGGTGATGCAGAACCATTTTTCCCCCGCCGACAAGCCAGGGCACGTAAACGGTCCCGATGGAGGCCATGTTCACGAGGGGGCCGGCGGTAATGAGGTTGTCCCCCCAGTGGATGGGCGCATTTTCGAAACAGGCGGTGGACTGGAAGATCCAGTTGTTATGGCTCAGAGGACAGCCCTTGGGTTCAGCCTCTGTTCCCGATGACCAGGAAAGGGTGAAGATGTCGTTGGCGTCGATGGTGATGTCGTCCAGTTGCCCCGTGACGTTCCCCTTGGACATTTCCCTGATTTCCGGCAGCGTGATGATCTGCTGCAGGGACGGATACTTTCCCTGTAGTTTCTCCGCCATTTCCCGGTGTTTGAAGTTGTTGAATTCATCCACGGTAATAAATACGCTGGCCTCCGTCAGTTTCGTGATGTAGTCCAGTTCGGACTGGCGCCACTGCATGGGCACGGGAGAGATGAGCGCCCCGGTCCGGGTAATGGCGAGGTACAGCATCGCCAGCTCCCAGCAGTTGGGAAGCTGCACGAGGAGGATGTCGTCTTTTTTGATTCCTCTCGCTAGGAGGGCTTCCGCCGTGGCATCCACCGCCCGGTCTAATTCCTTATAGGTCAGCCGTTCCGGTTTCAGGCCCATGAGGGCCTCTTTGTTCATGGGATCCACCAGGCAGACCTTTTCCGGATTCTTCCGGGAGTGATAATGGAAACAATCGATCAGGGTTCTTTTACCCCAGGCCCCGGCCTCCGACCACTTCTTGATGTTTTCCTGCGATGCTAAAATCATGTCTTCCTCCTCCATTCAGAATTGATTATTAAATTAACCCAGCCATCCATGTTCGCCACCTATTCCGCAGCCCCTGCATCGGGGCAAATTACTTGAATAAGCCTGTCTTTTCAAACTCCGCGATTTCCTGATCCGTATATCCGAGACTGATCAGGATCTCGCGGGTGTGAACCGCGCCGGAAACGCCCGCATGCCGGTACTCCGGCGGGCTTTCGGAGAATTTAATGGGACTTCCGATCTGCCTGACACTGCCGCCGCCGGGTAGCGCCATTTCCACGACCATCCCACGCTCGAGCGTCAGGGTGTCGCTGAAGACCTCCGCGAGGGTCATGACCGGCTCGAAGCAGGCATCGGTCCGGTTGAAAATTTCCACCCATTCATCTCGGGTTTTCGTCAGGAAAATCGAACGGATATCTTTCTTAATCAGCTCAATGCCTTTGGGGAGAACGCCCCCGGAAATCAGATCCGGGCGGTTGACGGTGTTGCAGAAATTGGTGAAGAACTGGGGCTCCAGCCCGCCGAAACTGACGTATTTGCCGTCTTTCGTTTCATAATAGTCATAGAGGGATCCGCCGTTGAGATAATCCGCATCCCGCACCGGCTCGCGGTCGTCCACAAGGAACGCCGCGCCGAACATGGCGTTGAATGCGATCATGCCGTCCGTCATGGAAATGTCGATATACTGGCCCCGGCCGGTGCTGTGGCGGTTGACCACCGCTGCCAGGATACCGATAACGGCGTTATTTGAGCCGGAGGCGACATCGGCGATCTGAATGCCGAGCAGGCAGGGGCCGGATTCTTTTTTCCCGGTATAGGACATGACGCCGGAGCGGGCGATATAGTTGATGTCATGACCGGCGCGGTCGCGCATGGGGCCTGTCTGGCCGTAGCCCGTCAGCGAGCAGTAGATGACGGCGGGGTTGATTTTTTTGAGGTCTTCATAGGCCAGGCCGAACTTTGCCATGACGCCGGGCCGGAACTGCTCGATCACAATGTCGTAGTCCGCGATCAACTGATGGATGATGGTGATCGCCCTCGGATCCTTGAGGTTCAGGGCCATGCAGCGTTTACCGCGACCCAGTTGCGTGGCCGCCGCGGACAGCTTTGTCCCCGGCACGAAGGGCGGGAAAAAATCCACGAGATCGGGCCGCGAGCCGGAGACGATCCTCAATACATCGGCCCCCATGTCGGCCAGACACATCGTGGCATAAGGCCCCGGCAACAATGTCGTAAAATCGAGTATCTTCAAATCTTTCAGTGCTCCTGACATATCCCCTCCTGATTTATATCTTGATGGTCGAAAATAAATGATCCGTAACATCTTTGTTCATTAAAAAAGATGCTCGATCAGTTCCTTAAGATTGCTGATTTTATTGAGAGTTATCTTTGTTCCCTTGGGCATGTCGTGCGTATTTGTTTTCGGGAGGATGCAGCGGTTGAAGCCCATGCGGGCCGCCTCCCTGATCCGGGCGTCCATCTGGGAGACCCCCCGGATTTCGCCCGTCAGTCCGACTTCCCCGAGCACCACCGTTTTGGCGTCAATGGGCCGGTCCAGAAAACTCGAAGCCATGGACGAAACGATGCCCAGATCAATGGCCGGTTCATCCACCCTCACGCCCCCGGCGACGTTGAGATAGATGTCATGATTGCTCAGATGCAGGCCGCAGACTTTATCCATGACCGCAACGAGCAGGGCCACCCGGTTGGAATCGACGCCGATGGCGGTTCTTCTCGGAAGGCCAAAATTCGTCGGATGGACGAGCGACTGGATTTCGATGAGGATGGGCCGGGTGCCTTCAATGCTCGGCGCCACGACGGAACCGGGCGCCCCCTCCGGCCTTTCTGCGAGGAAAAAGGCCGAGGGATTTGAGACCTCATTGAGACCATTGTCCCGCATTTCAAAAACGCCGATCTCATGGGTGGGTCCGAACCGGTTCTTGATGCCCCGGATGATCCGGTAGGCGTGGCCGGAGTCTCCCTCAAAGTAGAGGACCGTATCGACCATGTGTTCCAGGACCTTGGGGCCGGCAATGGCGCCGTCCTTGGTGACATGGCCGATTAGAAAAACGGGGATGCCGCTTTTTTTCGACAGCAGGATCAGTTGTTCGGCCGCCTCGCGCACCTGTCCCACGCTGCCCGGAGCGGAAGACAGAACGGGGGAATAAACCGTCTGGATGGAATCGATCACGACCACGGCCGGGGCGATGGCTTTGATCTGCTGTAGGATATTGTCCAGCGAAATTTCAACAAGAATCAGCAGGTTGTCCGATGATGCACCGATCCGGCGACCCCGGAGTTTGATCTGTTTAGCCGATTCCTCGCCGGAGATGTACAGGACTTTCAGGTTATTCTGGGCCATTCTGCTGAGGACCTGCAACAGCAGGGTGGATTTGCCGATGCCCGGGTCACCGCCGACAAGAATGGCCGAACCACCGACGATGCCGCCCCCGAGCACGCGGTCCATTTCTGCCATGCCCGTCGAAATCCGTTCTTTCTCATCGGTCACGATTGCGTCGATGGACAGCGGGGCTTCGCTCATGGCGTGCTCATAGCGATCGCTGGGCTGGTCGGATCTGATTTCCTCTTCGACAAAGGGATTCCATTGGTTGCAGGACGGGCATTTTCCCAGCCATTTTGGGGACTGATGGCCGCAGTTCTGACAAAAAAAAGAGAATTTCACTTTTTTCAATGGAAGGCCCTTTTTGGGATGTTTGACGGCGATCATACGTTTTTTTCCCTGACCCGTCAATTTAAAGAATCCATTCAAGGAATCTGTCCAAAGGACCCGCTGAGCGTCATGGAAAGCAATAATTCTTGAATATTGATTTTAATGCTGATAAAAGTCTCCTTTTCCGACAACCCGAGATATCTGATGAACACGAAAGGGATGATGTGATGCACAATCCAAACTTTAGTTCCGGCCCCTGCAGCAAAAGGCCCCAATGGCGCCTCGATGCCCTGCAGGAAGCAGCCGTCGGGCGGTCTCACCGTTCCGCTCTGGGGAAGCAAAAACTCGCAAAGACCATTGCAGAGACAAAAAAAATCCTTGGAATTCCGGATAATTATCTTGTCGGTGTTTTTCCGGGATCAGACACAGGGGCTTTTGAAGCGGCCATGTGGTCTTTTCTGGGACCGAAGCCGGTGACTGTCCTGGTCTGGGAGAGTTTTTCCGAGGGGTGGGCAACCGACGTGACAAAGCAGCTCAAACTCAACCCCATCATTCTAAGGGCCGAATATGGCATGATTCCCGACCTCAGCGCGGTCAACTGGGACAGCGATGTGGTCTTTGTGGCCAATGGAACGACCAGCGGCGTCAAGATTCCCGATTGGGACTGGATTCCCGCTGACCGATCCGGCTTGTCTTTGTGCGATGCCACAAGCGCCGCCTTTGCCATGCCCATCGACTGGTCCAAAGTGGATGTCCTGACCTTCTCCTGGCAGAAATGCCTGGGCGGGGAAGCGGCCCATGGCATGCTCGTTCTGAGTCCCGGAGCCGTCGCGCGGATGGAATCCTACGATCCTCCCTGGCCGCTGCCCAAGGTCTTCCGCATGAAAAAAGGCGGTAAGGTCGATAAAAACATTTTTGAAGGTGATACGATCAACACCCCGTCCATGCTCTGCGTGGAGGACTATCTCGATGCGCTCAAATGGGCGGATGCAATCGGTCTGGAAGGACTTTTCAAGAGAAGCATGGCCAATCTGGAGGTGATCGAAGACTGGGTCGAAAAAACCGACTGGATTGATTTTCTGGCCGCATCGAGGGCCATCCGGTCCAACACCTCCGTCTGCCTGACCGTGACCAGTGAAAAGGTAAAAGCCATGCCCCGGGAGGATCGTGCAAAATTCCTCAAGACGATTGCCGGTGCGCTGGACAAAACGAATGTCGCCCATGACATCAATTCCTATAAGGACGCCCCCCCGGGGTTCCGGTTCTGGTGCGGTCCTACCGTTGAACCTGCGGACATCGGCACGGCGCTTGCCGAACTGCAAAAGATCTATCAGCAAAAAATAGCGGAACTATAAATCAACAAAAGGAGATGTTATTCATGAAAAGAGTATTAGTCAGCGACACCCTTTCAGCGGAAGGGATCAAAGTGCTGAAGCAGACGCCGGATATTGAAGTCGATGTGATGACCAACCTCACGCCCGATGAACTCAGGGGCGTCATCAAGGAATATGACGGGCTCGTGATCCGCAGTGCCACCAAGGTCACCCAGGCCATCATTGACAATGCCGAAAATCTGAAGGTCATCGGACGCGCCGGCGTTGGTCTCGACAATGTGGACATCCTGGCGGCCAGCAAGCGGGGGATCGTCGTCATGAACACCCCGGGCGGCAATACCATCACCACGGGAGAACATGCCATCTCCATGATGTTGTCGCTCGCGCGGAAAATTCCCCAGGCTACCGCTTCCATGAAAAACGGAAAATGGGAAAAGAACAAATTCATGGGAAACGAGATTTTCAACAAGACCCTGGGCATCATCGGCATCGGCCGGGTCGGAAGCATCGTGGCCGACCGGGCGCAGGGCCTTAAGATGAACGTTATCGCCTATGATCCTTTCATGTCGCCGGAAGCGGCCTCAAAGATCGGCATCAGCCTGGTCAGCTTGGATGATCTTTTGAAACATTCCGATTTCGTCTCCGTTCATACGCCCATGACCAAGGAAACCCGAAGCCTCATCAATGCCAAGGCCTTTGCTAAAATGAAGAAAGGCGTCTTTATCATCAACTGCGCCCGCGGCGGGATTGTCAATGAACAGGACCTCCATGACGCCCTGGTATCCGGGAAGGTTGCCGGAGCGGCGCTTGATGTCTTCGAGGAGGAACCGACGAAAAATAAGGAACTGGTTGCCCTGGAGAACGTGATCTGCACGCCGCACCTGGGCGCCTCAACCGACGAAGCCCAGGTTAATGTGGCCATTGCGATTGCCGAGCAGATTGCCGACTATCTAACCAAGGGAGAGATCCGCAATGCCGTGAACTTCCCCTCCGTCAGCGCCGAACTGCTGCAGGTGATCCAGCCCTATCTCGATCTTGCCGAAAAACTCGGCAAGTTTCAGGCCCAGGTGGTTACCGGCGGCATCAAGGAGTTGATCGTGGAATACAGCGGCAAGATCCTCGACTACAATGTTGCCCCCCTGACGATTTCCCTTTTGAAGGGCCTGCTGACGCCTGTCCTCAAGGACAGTATCAATTATATCAACGCCCCCGTCGTGGCCAAGGAACGGGGCATCAAAGTCGTCGAGTCGAAAAGCACCGAGATCGGCAACTATACAAGCATGATCGCCCTGACCCTGAAGACCTCGAAGGGAACCTATTACGCGGCGGGCGCCCTTTTCGGCCGTCAGGATCCGCGCATTGTCCAGATTGATAAGTTCACGCTGGAAGTGGTGCCTGAAGGCTACATGCTGGTCCTGTCCAACTATGATCGCCCCGGGGTGATCGGGAACATCGGCGCCACGCTTGGCGAAAACAATGTGAATATTGCACGACTGCATCTGAGCCGCGACCAGATCGACAATCAGGCCCTTGTGGTGCTGAGTACGGATAGCATCGTGCCCGAAGTGGCGCTGGATAGACTCAGAAAACTGCCGCACGTGATTTCCGTAATTCAATTAGAAATGTAAGGAGAATGTTTCATGGCAAACGTCGCGGTTGTGGGAACCCAGTGGGGCGATGAAGGCAAGGGCAAGGTGGTGGATCTTTATGCCGAGGACGCGGATGTCATTGTGAGATTTCAAGGGGGCAATAACGCAGGGCACACGCTGGTGGTCAAGGGCGTCCAGACGATTCTGCACTTGATCCCCTCCGGTATTCTGCACGATCATAAAACCTGCATTATCGGCAATGGGGTGGTGGTCGATCCGGCTGTCATGATGCAGGAAATTGAAAACCTGAAAAAGCGGGCCCTCTTTCCCGAGCACACGCGACTTTTTGTGAGTGAAAAAGCGCATTTGATCATGCCCTACCACCGCCGGCTGGATGTGGCGCAGGAAGCATGGAAGAGCGACAGGAAAATCGGAACCACCGGCAGGGGAATCGGACTGGCTTACGAGGATAAGGCGGCCCGAGTGGGAATCCGCTTCTGTGACCTGCTGGACGAATCGATCTTTATGGAAAAATTAAGGGACAATATCGAAGAGAAGAATTTTTACCTGACCCGCCGCTTTGAGGAAGCGCCGCTGGATGCGCAGCAGATTTTTGACGAATACCGGGGTTATGCGGAGTATCTGAAACCTTTTGTGGCGGACACCTCCCTCATCATCGGGCAGGAAATACGACGCGGGAAGAAGATTCTTTTTGAAGGCGCCCAGGGTTGTCATCTGGACATCGATCACGGAACGTATCCCTATGTGACGTCGTCCAACACGGTGGCCGGCAATGCCAGTTGCGGCAGCGGTATCGGACCGCAGGCGATTGACCGTGTTGTCGGCATCTGCAAAGCCTACACCACCCGCGTGGGGGAAGGACCCTTTGTGACCGAACTGAAGGACGCAAGCGGCGAGCATATGCAGACGGTTGGACAGGAATTCGGGGCCACCACAGGCCGGAAAAGGCGCTGCGGCTGGCTCGACATGGTCCTCATCCGCCAGGCTGTCCGTTTGTGCGGGATCAGCGGTCTCGCCCTGACCAAACTGGATGTCCTGACAGGACTGGAGAAGCTGAAAATTTGCGTGGGATACCAAACGGCGACGGGTGAAGAGTATACGGAATCCGTCCCGGCGAACCTCAAAATTCTTGCGGGATGTCAGCCTGTCTATCAGGAGCTGGAAGGATGGACGGAGGATATCCGCCACGCCAAGCAGATCGATGACCTTCCCAAGAACACACGGAGATATATTGAAAGGCTCGAAGTGCTATCCGGCGTACCGTTGATGCTGGTTTCGGTCGGGGCGGGACGGGAAAGCACCATTGTGCTGAAGAATCCCTTCAACGATTGATGAGGGCTGTGTTTTATATTCTGCTTGACAAGGGTGGGCACATGTTCTAAAAGATCGATCCTTTAAAGCATATTGTCCTGACCTGTCGCAGGCGCGGGGGGAACCTTGGCCTGCGCTGTCATATCGGGCCGTTAGCTCAGCTGGTAGAGCAGCGGACTTTTAATCCGTTGGTCGCGGGTTCGATTCCCGCACGGCCCACCAAGACATAATCCAACACAGTCCAAAGAAGTACAGAACCCGTTAGAAATAGCGGGTTTTTTATTGACATTCGTCCAACGGCATGTTATAAGGTTCATCAAAATCCGGTGTTTTTGGGGGTAACTTTCCCACAGTTACCCGCATAGCAAAAAGCAGTTACCCGCACAGGGAGGTGTTTTATGCCACTGAATGACCTGAAAGTCCGTACTTCAAAACCCAAAGAAAAACCTTATAAGTTGTCTGACGCTGATGGTCTATATTTGCTCGTCACGGAAAAAGGACATAGGTGGTGGCGTTTCCGCTACCGTGTTGGCGGCAAAGAAAAACTTCTTGCCCTTGGAACGTATCCCGAAATCAGTCTTGCCGATGCCAGACAGCGACGGGATGAGGCCAGAAAACAATTAGCACATGGGGTCGATCCCGGGGCTCTTCGAAAGGCACAGAGACAGGCAGAAACCCAGGAGACAGAGACCTTTGAGGTCATCGCCCGAGAATGGCACGACAAATTCAAATCGAACTGGACCCCTGGACACGCCGCAACGACCATGACACGGATGGAGCGGGATCTGTTTCCTTGGATCGGCAAGCGACCGATTGCACAAGTCAAGGCACCTGAATTATTGTCCGTCCTGCGCCGGGTAGAAAACCGGGGCGCATTGGAGACGGCACATCGGATCAGAAACATTTCAAGCCTGGTCTTTCGGTATGCTGTTGCTACGGGCAGGGCTGAACGTGATCCGTCAGGTGATCTGAAAGGAGCACTGCCCGCAGCAAGGGCAAAGCATCATGCAGCGATAACTGACCCGAAAGAGGTTGCTCCCCTTTTGCGGGCCATAGACGGTTATCAAGGGCATTTCGTTGTGAAGTGTGCCCTACGCCTTGCCCCTATGTTCTTTGTCCGTCCTGGAGAGCTACGCCACGCAGAATGGGCGGAGGTTGATCTTGACGAAGCTATCTGGAATATCCCGGCAATCAAGATGAAGATGAAACAAGCGCACATTGTCCCGCTGTCAAGTCAGGCCGTCGAAATTTTGACGGAATTGAAGGAATTGACCGGCGCAAGCAAGTATGTATTTCCGTCTGGAAGAACAAATGCTCGACCGATGAGCAACAACGCCTTGTTAGCAGCTTTGCGGCGTATGGGGTTTGATAAGGACACGATGACCCCGCACGGATTCCGGGCTATGGCGCGGACCATTCTTGATGAAGTGTTACAAGTGCGGCCTGATTTCATCGAGCATCAGCTTGCCCATGCCGTAAGAGATCCGAACGGACGGGCATACAATCGGACGGCGCACCTTCCCGAACGTCGGAAGATGATGCAGCTCTGGGCGGATTATCTGGATGGGTTGAAGCAAGGCGCGACCGTGATTCCGTTCAAGGTAGTGGCCGGATAAAAAACGAGTCGGCAACAACATAGGAGGAAGAAACATGGCAACA
>CAYXQK010000010.1:0-2865 GCA_964467445.1 uncultured Syntrophaceae bacterium | reverse complement strand
GAATTTCACAGTCAAGAAGCTCATCGACAACGGCGCCCGGGAAATCCACATCCGTCCGGCCTGTCCCCCACTGATGTTTCCATGCAGTTTTGCCTCTTCGACCAGGTCGAAATCGGAACTGGCTTCCCGCCGGGCCATCCGGGCCCTTGAGGGTGCGGATATCGAGAACATCGAGGAATATCTGGATCATCGCTCCGAGAAATACAGGAATATGGTTGAATGGATCCGCCGTGACCTGAATGTGACGTCTCTCAAATACCTTCACATTGAGGATATGATCGAAGCCATTGGCCTGACGGAAGATCAGCTCTGTCTCTGCTGCTGGCGGGGACGGTAAAAAAACGCAGATTCATTATATGGATATCGAAATCAGGGAGGTCGTGGGCAAGGGCCGCGGGGTTTTTGCGCGACGGGATTTTAAAAAGGGCGAACTGGTAGAGTCGGCGCCGGTCATCGTCATTCCTGATGAAGAAGTCGATTTAATCGAAAAAACGGCTCTGGCCGATTATTACTATAAATGGGGCGATTCGCATTTTGCTCTGGTTTTGGGTTATGGCAGCTTATATAATTTCTCTGCCACGCCCAACCTTTTGTTCAAACCGGATCTGAAAAAAAACGTGATGCTTTACCGGGCAGGGAAAACCATCCGGAAAGATCAGGAACTCACCATCAATTACTTGTGCGATCTCTGGTTCAGACCGATCGACCAACCGATTCATTCCGAAATACGTATTGAATGACCCAACCTCTTCGTGGTATGGTGACCCGAAGGAAAAGGTGCGGTTATTCGATAGATTGCGGGATGATGATGCAATCATCAGGATCCACACGCTTCAGCCCGCTCCCCGGACATGATTGGGCTTGATCAGGGGATTGTCTTCTTGAAACAGCAGATCCAAAGAAAATTAACAAAGCCTGTCTTTGTCGGCGGCGTTCAGGTGGGCGGTGGCGCCCCTGTAGCCGTACAGTCCATGACTTGCACGGACACCCGAAACGTCAAAGCGACGGTGACCCAGATCAACGCCCTGGAAGACGCCGGTTGCGAATTGGTCCGCGTGGCCGTTCCTGATCGGGCAGCAGCGGAGGCACTGAAGGCCATCAAGAAGCAGATCCGCCTGCCCCTCATTGCCGACATTCATTTCGACCACCGCCTTGCCCTGGAAGCGATAAAAAACGGGGTGGACGGCATCCGCATCAATCCGGGAAACATCGGCGCCGAGAAGATCAGAGCCGTCGTCAGGGCGGCAAAAAACCGGGACGTGGTGATCCGGATCGGCATCAATGCCGGCTCACTGGATAAGGAGCTTTCCGCGAAATACGGCGGTCCGAAACCAGAGGCGTTGGTAGAGAGCGCCTTGAGAAGCATTGCATTGTTTGAAGAGATGGATTTCACGGCGATCAAGGTTTCCCTGAAATCATCCGATGTGGGCGCCACGATTGAAGCCTGCCGGCGCTTTTCAGTGCAATCCGATTATCCCCTCCATTTAGGGGTGACGGAGGCGGGGACGCTGGTCAACGCCGCCATTAAGTCTGCCATCGGCATCGGAACGCTTTTATCCGAGGGAATTGGCGACACCATCCGGGTATCGGTGACGGGCGACCCCGTGTCGGAAATCGGGATCGCTTACGGGATCCTGCGCGCGCTGAACATCCGGAAGGTCGGGCCGGACATCATTTCCTGTCCCACCTGCGGGCGTTGCGAAATCGACCTTTTCAAGCTTTCGGACGCGGTCGAAAAGAAATTGGCCGGCATGAAGTCTTACCTCAAGGTTGCCCTGATGGGATGTGTGGTCAACGGCCCGGGAGAGGCAGCAGAAGCGGATATCGGCATCGCTGGCGGAAAGGGATTCGGGATGCTGTTCAAGAAGGGGCATATTGTCCGGAAAATCAAGGAAGAAGATTTTGTCCCGATATTGATCGAAGAAATCCGGCAGATGCTGATACCAACAGAATTGAAGCGTATGGACGAATAGAGAGCGTTGCATAACCGGTGAAAAATGGTTCGCAAGCGGCGAATGAAAGATTTTTCGCATTTCCAGAAATTAGATTCATTGATTGATTTCAGACATATTTAAGCATGATCCTATTTCAAGCGAAAAAGATTTTGAGACGCGGCGAAGCCATTTTTTAAAGGTCTTCAATAGAGATCAAAAAAGTTTTTATCAGCCGGATGGAATATAGCGATTTCGAACAGAGATATCGAAAGGAGAGGGTTGGATGCGTTATTCGGAAATGTTTCTGCCGACGGTAAGAGAGGTTCCGTCCGATGCGGAAGTGGCCAGCCATCAGCTGATGCTGCGGGCGGGCCTGATCAGAAAGTTGACCAGCGGGGTCTATTCCTACCTGCCTCTGGGCTACCGCGTGATCCGGAAATTTGAACAGATTGTCCGCGATGAGATGAACCGGGCCGGAGCCCAGGAGATTTTCATGCCCACCGTCCAGCCGGCGGAACTCTGGCAGGAATCGGGACGCTGGACCCATTACGGCAAGGAACTGCTGCGCTTTCGGGACCGGAACGACCGGGAATGCTGTCTCGGCCCCACGCACGAGGAGGTCGTCACCGATCTGGTCCGCAATGAAATCAAATCCTATCGCCAACTGCCAGTCAATCTCTATCAGATTCAGACGAAATTCCGCGATGAGATCCGCCCTCGCTTCGGCGTGATGCGCTGCCGGGAATTCGGCATGAAAGACGCCTACAGTTTCGATACGGATGAGGAAGGCGCTGAAATCAGTTACCGGAAAATGTTCGATGCGTACAACAGGATTTTCACTCGCTGCGGTCTCCGGTTCCGGTCCGTCGAGGCGGATACGGGAAGCATCGGCGGCAGTTTTTCCCATGAATTTCTGGTCACGGCGGATTCC
>CAYXQK010000009.1:0-13644 GCA_964467445.1 uncultured Syntrophaceae bacterium | reverse complement strand
GGCTTGCACAGCAACGGCTTTTCGCTGGCCAGAAAGGTTCTTTTCGACGACGGGAGGCTCAATGTTCATGATTCGGTTCCCGGTCTGGACGAATCCATCGGGATGGAGCTGCTGCGCCCGACGAAAATTTACGTAAAATCTCTGCTGAAGCTGCTGAAAGGTTTTAACATCAAGGGGCTGGTGCATATTACGGGCGGCGGTTTTCTCGACAATATCCCGCGCATCCTTCCCGCACCGTGCTGCGCGGTCATCCGGAAAGACGCCTGGGAGATCCCGGCCATTTTCCATGTTATCCGTGAGATGGGCCGGATCGAGGATCAGGAAATGTTCCGCGTCTTCAACATGGGCATCGGCATGATTGTGATCGTTTCTGAAAAAGAGTCCGGGGACATCATGGAGCGCCTTGTAATGCTGGGTGAAAAGGCATATATCCTGGGCACGGTGGAAAAGAGAGGGGCCGATAAGCCCCAGGTGGTATTGATATGACGTCGGTTAATAAGCTCAGGATTGGCGTCCTGGTATCGGGCAGCGGTTCCAACCTGCAATCCATCATTGACCGGATTCAGACAGGCGCCCTCCGTGCCGAAATCAGCGTGACGATCAGCAACAAGCCCGACGCTTTTGCCCTGGAGCGGTGCGTGAAACACGGAATACCGACATTTGTGATCCGGCATCAGGACTTCCGGACACGCGAGGATTTCGATCGGCGTATGATCGACATCCTGCAGTCCCATGGGGTGGAGCTGGTGGTCATGGCCGGTTTCATGAGGATATTGACCCCCTTGTTTCTGAACACCTTTCCCATGCGAATCATGAATATCCACCCGGCCCTGCTGCCCGCCTTTCCGGGCACCCATGTGCAGCAACAGGCGATTGACTATGGCGTGAAATTCTCTGGATGTACGGTTCATTTTGCCGATCAGGGGGTCGATACGGGACCCGTCATCATTCAGGCCGTTGTACCCGTGCTTCCGCACGACACGGCCGACATGCTGGCAGCGAGAATCCTCCGTGAGGAACACCGGATTTATCCGCAGGCCATCCAGCTTTATGCCGAAGGAAGGCTTCTCATTTCCGGCCGGAAGGTCATCGTTCAGGACGGCCCGGTCATGCCGGAATTCGCAGCGCACAACCCACTTTTAGCCGGCTTTTAAAAGGAGCAGACCAGATGGATCAGGACCCCCCCTATGACTTCACGATTCAGAGTCTGGGTGAAGGCACGATCGATTCACCGCTTAATGTCAGTTATTATACAACCGACCATCGGAGAGTCCTCTTTAATGTCGATCTTCATCATTACGCCGACTTAAAGGCGCCGGACGGCCTGCCGCTATCGGTCGAAGTTGCCGGACCGCGCGCGAAGATCGTTTTTGATCCGGCCAGGACAAAAGCGGCGATTGTCACCTGCGGCGGGCTCTGTCCGGGGATCAACGACGTGATCCGCGCCGTGGTGATGGAGCTTTACTACCGCTACGGCGTGCAAAACATTATCGGCATCCGATACGGCTTTCAGGGGTTCATCCCGAAATACAGACACGAGGTCGTTGAACTCTTGCCGGATGTGGTAAAAGACATCCATGCCATCGGCGGGAGCATTCTTTCCTCATCGCGGGGCAGGCAGGAGATCGGGGAAATCGTGAACGCCCTGAAGCGCATGAATATCGACATCCTGTTCTGCATCGGCGGCGACGGGACCATGCGGGCGGCTGAATATATCACCGACGAAATCACAAAAAGAAACCTCAGCGTCAGCGTCATCGGCATCCCGAAGACCATCGACAATGATTTGAACCTGATCCAGAAAACCTTCGGTTATGATACGGCCATTTCCGAGGCGGTCAAGGCCATCGGATGCGCGCATGTGGAGGCCAAGGGTGCGCCCATGGGCATCGGACTCGTAAAAATCATGGGTCGCCAGTCCGGCCACATCGCCACCGGCGCGGCCCTGGCCATGAGCGATGTTAATTATGTCCTGATTCCGGAAGTTCCCTTTGATCTGGAAGGGAAAAATGGTTTTCTTAACGTCCTGGAACGCCGGCTCCTGCTGCGGAGTCATTGCGTGATCCTCGTTGCCGAAGGCGCCGGCCAGGAATTGATGCACCGGGAAGACAGACCCGTCGAAACGGACGCATCGGGCAATCTCCGGCTGCAGGATATCGGACCCTTTCTGAAAACCCGGATTGAGGATTACTTCAAGCAGAAAGGCATGGAAGTCAATCTGAAATACATCGACCCAAGCTATACCATCCGCAGCGTCCCTGCCAATGCCAGTGACAGCATCTACTGCGGCGCCTTGGGACAGTACGCCGTTCATGCGGGCATGGCCGGGAAAACGGGTATGCTGGTGGGGCTCATGATGGATGAATACGTACACCTGCCTTTGAAAATGGTCGGCTCCGGCGCAAAAGTCAACCCCGAGGGGAATGTCTGGATGCGCGTGCTGGAGTCCACCGGACAGCCGCCCTCCATGAAAAATTAAGAAACTTGCGACAAGATCGTAAAAAAGACTTGCATATTTGGTTCTTATGGTTTAGAAGCGCACGATTCATTACCGAGGAGTTGTCTCATGTCCAGAATCTGTGAAGTATGCGGCAAGAAGCCCGTCGTGGGCAATAAAGTCAGCCATGCGAATAATAAAACCAAAAAAGTATGGTTTCCCAATCTCCAGAAAGTGCGCTGCGTGGATGAAAAATCGAAGGCTGTGAAACGCGTGAAGGTCTGCACCCGCTGCATCCGCTCCGGTTTTGTCAAGAAGGCCCTGTAGGGTAACTATTTTTCAGCTCTTTTTCTGCAAGGCGGGCTCGATGATCATTTTTTTCAGGTCGTTGAGCCGGATCTGGAAGGTACCGAACTTCGTCCGTCCATAGGCCTTTTTATCCTTACCGATGACCAGCTCAATGCTGTTTCCATCCGGCATCTTTATCTGTCCGTATAATCTTTCCGCATGCTGGCGAAAAACGACTTCGCGAATGTTTTCAAAGGACACGGTGTAAGTCCCCTCCCCCATGTTGCCCTGCAGAGAGGTGTTGCCTCCGATGCTGACATCCGTGCATTGGGTCGTCACATCCATCTGATCGATAAAGGTCGCCGTGAATTTTTTTTCCGGAACAGGGATTTTATCGTCCGCCGTCCCGCCCCGGGACCCCATGCCCAACAGAAGGGGTAAGGATAAGATCAACAGAAGAAAACCAGCATGCCGTTTCATAACACCTCCCGAAATGATGCTCCGTTTGCTTTTTCCTGGTACGTTTTACGTTTTTTCGTAACATTTTATAATCAGCGGATCAAGCATTAATTAGGGCGATTTCAATTCTCTGCTTGACAGCGAGGCCCGTATTTGTAAGATACCGCCAGAACAATCCGTTAACTGGAAAGCAGAAGATATTCATGAATGCGACAACCCTGCCCTTGACTCAGTGGAGAACGGCGTTACCGAGTCAGGCTGTTCAAGATAACCTGATCAAAGAGCTCGGCATCCATCCCATCGTGTCCCGGATTCTGGCCGGCCGGGATATCCTGGACCCCGGTGACGCCAGGCGTTATCTGGCCCCCTCCCTCCAGGATCTCCATAATCCGTTCCTGTTGAAGGATATGCAAAAGGCCGCCGAAAGGGTCATCAAGGCCATCCATAACCGCGAAAAAATCACCGTCTATGGCGATTACGATGCCGACGGGATTACCTCTGTCGCCGTCCTGACAAAATTCATTCAACAGGTCCATCCTTTGGTCGATTATTACATCCCCGACCGGATCCTCGAAGGATACGGGCTCAACAAGACCGCTGTGGACAGGATTAAAAAAGGGGGAAGCGGTCTGATTATCACCATTGACTGCGGGATTTCCGATTATGAGGCTGTCAGCTATGCCCGGTCCATCGGGTTGGACACCGTCATCCTGGATCACCATGAAGTCCCCGGCACAATTCCCGATGCCGTGGCCGTTGTCAATCCCAATCAGTCCGACTGTTCTTTTCCTTTCAAGTACCTGGCCGCCGTGGGAATCGCCTTTAATTTCCTGATTGCCCTCAGAGGGCTGCTCCGCAAGGAGGGATTCTGGACACAGAGGCAGTATCCGAATCTCCGGGAATATCTGGATCTGGTCGCGATCGGCACCATCGGCGATATATCGCCCATGCTGGACGAAAACCGCATTTTTACGAAAGTCGGCCTGGAACTGATCACGGAAAACAAGCGTACCGGCCTGGCGGCCCTGAAGGAAGTCTGCGGCATTGAAAATCAGGTCATCGATTCCGGCAAGGCATCCTTCTGCCTGGTTCCCCGGATCAACGCGGCGGGGCGTATCGGTTCGCCGCTCGATGCCGTCCGGCTGCTGCTGACGGACAACATCGAGGAAGCACGGGACCTGGCCAGAAAACTGGATCTCTGTAACCGCAAGCGACAGGCCATGGAAAAGGTGATTTTTTCTGAAATCGAGGCGAGCATTGGAGAAAATACGGATCTGGCAAAAAAGAGCGTGCTTGTCTTCGCTTCACCGAAATGGCATCCCGGTGTCATCGGGATTGTCGCCTCCCGTCTCGTTGACCGATATTGCCGCCCGGCCATCCTGATCAGCCTGAAGGATGGGATTGGAAAAGGTTCCGGCAGGAGTGTATCCGCTTTTAATATTTACGAAGGACTGAAACAATGTGATTCACGCCTGCTGACGTACGGAGGGCACCGCTTTGCCGCGGGAATCTCCATCAAGGAAGAAGAAATACGAGCCTTTACCGATCAGCTCGATGCCGTCATCAAGGAGGAGGCGATGCTGGTCGATTTTGTTTCCCATACCACAATCGACGCGTACTGTCAGCTCAGCGACGTGAATCATGCCCTGCTGGTGGAATTGGATATGCTGGCGCCCTTCGGCAGCCAGAATCCCGAACCGGTGCTTTGCGCCCGCAACGTCAATGTCAGCGCGTCCTCGGTCGTCGGCAACAATCATCTTCGCATGCGGGTCAACGGGGATGGGGTTTCCTGCAATTCCATCTGGTTCAGCAAAGGACATTTTCTTAACACCCTCTCCGGCCCTCATCTGGACATTGCCTTTACCCCCCAGATCAACAGCTACAACGGATCTTCCGATATTCAGCTCAAGATGAAGGATGTCACCGTCCAGAAGCTCATGGCGATATAAAAAAGCGCCAGTGCTGTCAAGACTCACATGGAGGTCGTCAGGATGAAGAACATATTCCTTGCCTTATTGTTTGTCGTCTGTATTTTCTCCCCCCTTTATGCCGCCCAATCCACCATCGTAGATGTGGAGGGGAATGCCTGCATGGGAGACGACAAATCGAGAAAGCAAACGGAGCAGGCGGCCATGGCCGACGCCAAGCGGATGGCGGCGGAAAGAGCCATGACCTATTTGAAAAGCGAAACGCAGGTAAAGGATTTTGCTGTTGAGAAGGACCTCGTCAACGCATACGCCCAGGCGACCGTAAAGGTTATTCAGGAACTTGAAAAATCCTGGGTCAAAGATGCAAATTCGGGCGACTGTTATCGGATCAGGATCAGGGCGGAAATTGTTCCCGATGAAAAAGCCATGAAAAAGGCCGCTCAGGCAAAGGCATTTGCCGACGACCCGGCGGCGCCGCTGCAGGTAAAATTATGGACGGACAAGCAGACATACAAAAAGGGTGAAAAGATAAAAATTTACCTAAAAGGCAACAAACCCTTCCATGCCCGTATTCTTTACAAGGATGCGGCCGGTCATCAGCTTCAGCTCTTGCCCAACCCCCATCGCCCCGAGAATTATTTCAACGGCGGCGTGATCTATGAGGTTCCCTCGGGAAATGACCGTTTTGAGCTGGAGGTCACTCCTCCATTTGGTCAGGAAGATATTTTGATATATAACGGCACATCGCCGCTGGGGGATATTAATCTTGCTGCCCAGGGAAATGTTTATCAGGTGGTAACCCAATCGGCGGATGTGCCCCGGCTGACAAGGGGGCTGAAGATTCAGGAAAAAGACAGCGGCAGGAAAGACTCACCCTCCGAGTTCTCAGAGGAGGCCTTATCCATTAGAACCGGGCGGTGATAACAAATAAATCGGGGAATTTCCCAATCTATAGAACCTTAAGCCCTTATTCAACCTTTTGATTCTTTTGTACTGATGGGCGATCCCGGCCCATAAATACTATCGCTTACAGCCATCGTTTCCGCCGGCGGTAGGATTTGACATCCCGGTAAGATTTGGCGATGCCTGTGGCCGCCATCCCCAAATAAAATTCCTTGACGTCCGGGTTCTCGATCAGGTCTTCAGCTCTTCCTTCCATGACGATCTTGCCGTTTTCCATGACATAGGCGTAATGGGCGATCTGCAGGGCCATCCGTGCGTTCTGCTCGACTAAAATGATGGTGGTCGCCTGCTCTTCATTGATTTTCTTGATGATCTGAAAGATTTCACGGACCACCAGGGGGGCGAGGCCCAGCGACGGTTCGTCCAGCAGCAGAAGCTGCGGATGCGCCATGAGCGCCCGTCCCATGACGAGCATCTGCAGTTCCCCGCCGCTGCAATACCCCGCCAGGGCTTTCCGGCGCGCCAGAAGAGCCGGGAAGTAGTGATAAACCAGATCCATGTCCTGCCGGTAGGGCTTCCCCCAGCGGGTTGCCGTCCCGACCCTCAGATTTTCCTCGATGGTCAGGTATTTGAAGGGCTGGCGGCCCTCCAGGACCTGGATGATGCCCATGCGCGTGATGGTTTCGGGCGAGTGGTTGTGAATGGGCTGGTCATTAAACAGGATGGTGCCGTCGGTGACCTTTCCATTTTCCGGCTTCAGGAGGCCGGAGATGGCCTTCAGTGTGGTTGTTTTGCCCGCGCCGTTACTGCCTAACAGGGACACGATATGCCCGTTTTCCACGTGCAGCGACACGCCTTTGAGCACCTGAATCACATCGGAGTAAACAACGGATATATTGTTGATTTTAATCATTGTTTCATTCATGAACGCTTACCTTCAATGAGAGCTTTGCATAACCTCTGAAAAATGGCTTCGCCGCTTGCGAACCATTTTTTAAAAGTCTCTCAATATGAAAATGGCCATAGCCGGAAACTCGAACGCACGATGCGCCAGACCTCCGCCAAACCCCTTGGCTCGAAAATAATGAACAGCACAATCGCCAGGCCAAAAGTAAATTCGCGCAGCGGCGCCATATTCAGGCCGGAACTGCTCACGATCCCCATGTTCATGAGCAGCTCCGTGAGCCAGCGCAGTATCTCATTGAGTCCGGTGATGAAAATGGCGCCGAAGATAGACCCGGTGATGTTGCCCATACCGCCGATGATCACCATGGCGATATACTCCACGGACAGGCTCAGGGTAAAGGGTTCCGTCGTGATGCTGACGCTGTAATAGGCATAGAGGGCGCCTGCAAAGCCGGCATAGAATGAACTGATGCCAAAGGCCAGGAGCTTGTATCGAAAGATCGGAATGCCCATGCCTTCGGCCGCCCGGTCATTGTCGCGGATGGCGATGAAGGCCCTGCCGTATTTTGTGCGGATCAGGTTCACCGCGATCCAGGCCATCAGGATGAGGCAGGCAAAGATCATAAAAAAGAAGACCCGGTCGCCGCTCAATTCCCACCCTAAAATTTCGGGCTTCGGCAGGATCATGCCCATGGTCCCCTTGGTCAGACTCTCCCAGCGCAGCAGGATGTATTCGATGATGAACTGGCCCGCCAGCGTGGCAATGGTCAGGTAGAGCCCCTTGAGCCGCACCGAGGGCGTGCCGAAAACCATGCCGACCATGGCCGTGATGACGGCTGCTGCCGGGATGGACAGATAAAACGGGAAATTCAGGGTCGTTGCAAGAATGGCCGCTGCGTAGGCGCCCACACCGAAAAAGGCGCCGTGCCCGAGGGAAATCTGTCCGGTAAAGCCGATCAGGATGTTCAGCCCGATTACGGCAATCGCAGCAATCCCGATCGTATTGAACACATAAATCATGTAGGGGCTGAAAACCCAGGGAACGATCCCAAAGAGCGCCAGAATACCGATGCACAGCCAAAGCCGGCCAAAATCCGTCTCAAAGATACTCAATTCCTGTGCGTAACGCTCGCGATAATTGCCGCACGGATGAAATTGCCACTTTTTGATCTTCATTGATTCACCCTTTGTCGCCTCTGTAAAAAGTCAAGAATTCCTTCCCCCTCCCCTTCGTCCCCTCCCGCCAGGGGAGGAGAAAATAGACTTTTAACGAAGCCGTCGAATTCCGTCACTTTGTTGATCAGACCCGTTCAATTTCCTTCAGGCCGAAGAGGCCATAAGGCTTGACCAGCAGGATCACGACCAGTACGATATAAGGCACCACATCGCGCAGCCCGGGCGACAGATAGCCCCCCGTGAAGGTTTCGAGCAGGCCGATAATCAGACCGCCGATGATGGCGCCGCCAATGCTGTCCAGACCGCCCAGGATGATCACGGGAAAAACCTTCAGACCGATTGCGCTTAAGTCATGGACATTAATCCCGTTGATAATGCCCAGCACGATGCCGCTCATGCCGGCGACCAGAGCGGCAATCGCCCAGGACAGTGCGAAAACGCGTTTCACATGCACCCCGAGGGACAGGGCCGCCCGCTGGTTGTCAGCCACGGACCGCATGTAGATCCCCTGCGAGGAATATTTGAAAAACAGACCAAAGAGCAACAGAAATATCATCCCGATCAACAGGGTGGCCACATAAACAGGCGCAACATGGACAATTCCCCAGTCGATGCCCATCGCTTCCGGCAAAAACTCGGGAAAGGTATGCAGATTCCCCCCCCACACAAAAAGCAGCAGACCCTTGAACATGGCCGCCAGCCCCACGGTGAGCATGATCACAAAGATCAGCGGTTCCCCGATCAGGGGCCGCAGGAAGACGCGTTCGATCAGGAACCCCAGGGCGAAACAGCCGGCCAGAGTCGCCAGGAAAGCCACCGGCAGCGGCAGTTTTGCCCACGTGATGAGCGCCAGGAAGAGAAACGCCCCGAAGGCCAGCAGTTCCCCGTGAGCAAAATTCAGGACGCTGGAGGATTTGAAAATCATGACAAAACCCATCGCCGAGAGTCCATACAATAAGCCGATACTGATCCCGTTGACGAGCAGCTGAATAAAAAAATCCATGACCGTTTTCTCCTTACAGCGATATGATTTTTACCCGGGTTTCCACCTTGCCGATCTGACCGTCCCGGTACTGAACCTTTGCTTTCACATCCACTTCCGCCTGATCCCGGTACATGGACTCGATCAGCTTGAGATAAAGTCCATAGACAAAACGCCGGCGCACCTTGCCGGTCCGGGTCAGTTCCTCATCGTCGGCGTCCAGGAGCTTGTAGAGCAGGAAGAATTTCCTGACCTTCATGACCTCCGGCAACTGCTCGTTGACCTTTCTGATTTCACCGGTAATCAGCTCCGCCACGGCCGGCTGCTGGGAAAGATCCATGTAGGTCGTATAGGGAATCATGCGCTCCTCCGCCCAGACCCCCACGTTGCCGAAATCAATGTTCACCATGAGCGTGATATAGGGCCGCCCTTCCCCGAAGACAACGGCCTCCTTGATATAGGGGCTGAATTTCAAACGGGTCTCAATAAAATCCGGTGAAAAGGCGTCCCCGCTCTTGTTGCGGATGATCTCCTCCTTGCGGCCGATGATGAGCAGGTGGCCGTCCTTGTCGATGTAGCCGGCGTCGCCGGTTCTCAGCCATCCCTCCTGAAAGGCGGCTTCCGTTGCCTGGAAGTCCTGATAATAACCGCTGAACACCGAGCCGCTGCGAACAAGGACCTCCTGATCTTCAGAAATGCGAACCTGAACGCCCGGAACGGGTTTTCCGACCGTCTCCAGCTTGACCTGATCATCCGGCTGGATCTGAAAAATACCACCCGCCTCCGTCAGACCGTAGCATTGCTTGAGGTTCAGGCCGATCGTGCGAAAGAAGCCGATGACATCGGGACTGATGGGATGCCCGCCCGTAAAGGCGCTGCGCAGGTTTGCACAGCCGGTGCGATCCAGCAGGGGGCGATAAACCGTCCAGGCGGCGAGACGGTGCAGGATGTTCAGAAACCACGGAGTCCCGTTGTTTCGGGATGCGTGCGCAGTCACCATTTCCCCGATCTTTTTCGCCCATTCAAAGCATCTTCGCTTGAGCAGGCCGGCATCGGACATTTTTACCAGAATCCTGGAAGCCAGGTCTTCCCAGAACCGCGAGGCGCTGATCAAAAGCGACGGGCCGATTTCGCGGAAATCCTCCAGGACGGTTTCCTGGGTCTCCGGAAAATTCATGGTCATACCCCCGACGAGCGCGACGCCCACCCCCCACATCTGGTCGACAATCCATGCCGGCGGGGACATGGAAATCCAGTTTTCACCCGGCATGATCTTCACGGCCTCGACCCAGCTTGCTGCGATGGCCGTCAGATTGCGGTGAGAGAGCATGGCGAGCTTCGGCATGCCGGTCGTCCCGGAGGTCAGGATCATGAGCGCGCAGTCGTCCCGGCCGCCCCGGTGCAGTTCGGCGGCAAAGCGATCCGGATATTCCCGGTCAAAGGCATCTCCCCTGCGGATCAGGTCCTGGAAACTCAGGAGCCAGGGATCGTTTCCGTAGGTTCTCATGCAGGTGGGGTCGATATAAACGACGCGGCGGACATGGGGCAGTTTATGTCTGGACTCCAGCAATTTATCGACCTGCTCCTGATCCTGCACCACCACGCAGGCGGCCTGAACGCGGTTCAGGGCCAGGCAGAGCTCTTCACTGACCGAAGAGGTAAACAGATTCAGGCTCACCCCACCCACTGACTGGACACCGAGTTCGCCAAACAGCCATTCGGGGTGATTGTTGGCAATGATTCCGACACATTCACCGCGCTTGAGACCCAGCGCAAGCAATCCGGCGCCGACATGCCTCACGTATCGAAAATAGTCCGTCCATGAGTACGTTTGCCAAATGCCCAGGGCCTTTTCGCGGATGGCGATCGCGCCGGGACCGAGACGCTCGGCCTGAAGGGCCAGAACCTGGGGCAGTGTCTTTTCGGTTAGAGATGCTGTCATATCCGTTTTCACTAAAGGGTTCCCGGGTCGCCCAGATAGGCCTTGATGACCTCCGGGTGATTGCGGACATATTCCGGTAAACCCTCTGCGAGTTTTTCACCGAAATTCAGGACCATGATGCGCTTTGAAATGCTCATGACAATGGACATGTCGTGTTCCACGAGGATCATGGTCTGTCCCCAGGATTCATTCAATTCGACGAGGAATCGAACCATGTCTTCCTTCTCTTCGAGGTTCATCCCGGCAAAGGGCTCGTCCAGCACCAGCAGTTTCGGTTCCAGCGCCAACGCGCGCCCGAGTTCCACGCGCTTCATGAGACCATAGGGAAGAGACCCCACATTCTTTTTCCGGATGGCCTGCATTTCCAGAAAATCAATCACCTCCTCGAGAATCTCGCGATGACGGATTTCCTCTCTGCGAACCGAAGACGAGAAGAGCGCCGCCGGTCCCAGATGGTAATGGCAATGGATATGGCGCGCCAGCAGCATGTTGGACAAGACGGTCATGCCGGGGAACAGCTCAATATTCTGAAAGGTCCGTCCGATGCCCAGTCCGACCAGCGCATGCGGGGGCAGATGCGTGATATCCCTGCCGTTGAAGCGGATATGACCCGTCTGCGGCCGGTAAAACCCGGTCAGGCAGTTCAGTAGGCTGGTCTTGCCGGCGCCGTTCGGTCCGATGACCGCCACCAGTTCGCCGGTATTGACCGTCAGATCGACCTGATTGAGGGCCTTGACGCCGCCGAAATGCAGGGATAAATTCATCACCTCCAGATCGGCGACGCTATCCTCCCGACTGCGGTTATGAAAAATCCCTGGCTGACCTCGTAATGATTTCATCTTCTTGTTTTCTATGAAAATGCCCCCCCTGTATCCCTCCCCCTCGACGGGGGAGGGAGGGGTGGGGGTGATTTTAAAGCTACTTGATCAGTTTGATTTTTTCCTTGCCGGGCGTATAGAAGTTCGTCAGGGGAACATACGTCCCGTCCTCCCGGACCTGCACCATCCTGGCCTTGAACGAGGCGCCATGATCTGTTTTCGTGTAAGTGATATCCGGAACGAGTCCATCGAATTTCTCGCTGCGGAATGATTCCATCGCCCTGTTGATGGTCTCCCGGTTGATCTGCTTTGAGGCTTCGTGAGCGCGCAGGAACGCCCGTTCCATGATCACGCCGACCACGACGCCCTCCCAGTAGGCGGCGTCAAACCGGTCAACACTCCTGTACCGCCTGGTGAGTTCATCCATGAGTTTCATGCCGGCTGTCTTGTCGGAGGGCAGCCCGCCCGGAAACTGCATTTTCAGGCGGTCGCGGATGAGCCCCTTTCCCATTTTGAAAAAGTCCGGATCCGTGGAGGTCCAGGTTCCGAGAAACTGGGGATTGTAGCTGATCCGGTCGGCGCTCTTGAAAGCCGTGATGATGGCGGACGGCAGCATCTGCATGAAGATGTACTCGGCCCCCTTCTGCTTGAGGCGCAGGAGTTCCGTCGACAGGTCCACCGTTTTGGACGGAAATTCTTCGATGGCGACGATATCCACCTGCTTGCCGGCGGCGTACTCCCGCGTCGGCTGATGGATGGATCTGCCATAGGCGTTGTTGTAGGTCAGAAGACCGATTTTCGGCCGCTCTTTTCCCTTGTGAATGGTGAGGATATAGTCAATGACCGCATAGCAGTCCATGCGGTAGCTGCCGAACGGCAGGTACATGTAGCCAATGGGCGCCTCGAGGATCTCCCAGCTCGTCGAATAATTGATGGTCGGAATCTTGTACTCCTGGATGATGGGCTTCGCCGCAAGGCCCTCTCCGGCGCTCCAGGTGGCAATCATATCCACGTTGTCGGAAACGGCGAATTTCCGCACGGCGGCGACCGCATCGGTAACCTTGTAGCCCGTGTCCACAAGGATCATCTCGATCCGCCGGCCGGCGACACCCCCCTTGACGTCATTGACATAGCGGAAATAATCCTGCTGTCCTTTGGCGTGATACTGTCCCCAGGTGGATGCCGGACCGGTCAGATTGATCGCCGCCCCGACTTTGATCGCTGCGGCATCCGCGCGTGTTGCCTGCCCTGGCAGGGCGACACCCGCGACCACCGTCATAATAACCAGCCATTTGAGCATTCGTTTCATTTTCCCTTCCTCCTTGATATCAACAAAAAAGGCCATGGAATTTTTTCCACGGCCTCAAGATAAAAAAAGCCGTGGGCAGTAAAGAGGTCTGCCCACGGCCAATGTCTCATGCACAATCATGAGCGTGGCAGGCAGACCCCGCTAAAAAAGCTAAAGAAAGCAAAAAACTGAACTGCCTTGCGGCCCATGCTGCCTGAATGTCTCATATCGTTTACCTGCCCTTTGTGAGGCACTTATAGAGGCGGAAAACAATAATGTCAAGAAATTATTTTCCCGGTTTGTCCTCCAGTCCGAGTTTTTCAATCCGGTATCGCAACGAATCCGCTGTAACATGAAGGAGCTCTGCCGCTTTTGTCTTTGAGCCCATGGATTTGTCCAGGGCCTTTGCAATCCATTGTCTTTCATACTTGGCCAAAACAGCATTGAGGTGAACGCCCTGCTCGGGGATGTCAAAATCCTGAGAAGTTTTCTGTTCTTCGGAATCTTTTGAAAGGAT
>CAYXQK010000008.1:0-5071 GCA_964467445.1 uncultured Syntrophaceae bacterium | reverse complement strand
TCGCCGATGGTCGTCAGGCGGATTCCTGTTTCAAGCATTTCCATGAGTTCCGAACGCAGGTATTCCTCCAGCAGGCGCATCAGCGCCTGGACTTCATTGTTCGGCCGGAGCCAGTTTTCCGTAGAGAAAGCATAAAGGGTCAAAACCTTGATGCCGATTTCCCGGCAAGTTTTGACGGTCATCCGGACCGCTTCCGCCCCCTTTTTATGTCCGGATATGCGCCCCATGGAATGTTTCCGGGCCCACCGACCGTTCCCGTCCATGATGACGGCGATATGCCGGGGAAGTCTCTGAAGATCGATATTGTTCATCCTTAAACCGGATATTTCATCGTGTTACTGGTCTGCCTATTCATGCGTCCACGACTACCATAATCAACGGGAAGTTACAACACGTGTTTAAAAAAAACAGGGAGCTCTGGGGCTCCCTGTCATCTCCTGCCTGGGTGAACGGTGCCTTAGATCTGCATGATTTCCTTTTCCTTGCCCGTCAGGACCGCATCAGTTTTTCCGATGGCTTTATCCATCAGCTTCTTGACCTCTTCCTGCTGCGTAAACATCTCGTCTTCGGATATGGCATTGTCCTTTTTCAGGATCTTGAATTTCTCATTGGCATCCCGGCGGGCGTTTCTCAACTTAATCCTGCATTCTTCCGCCGATTTTTTGACAACCTTGACCAGTTCCTTCCGCCGCTCTTCCGTCAGTTGGGGAATGGACAGCCGGATTAACTTCCCGTCATTGGTCGGCATCAGCCCCAGGTCCGACTTCTGGATCGCCTTTTCAATGGCCCCGATGGCGCTGATATCCCAGGGCGAGATGAGAATCAGACGGCTCTCCGGTACGGAAAGCGAGGCAACCTGGCCCAGCGGCGTCGCCGCGCCGTAATAATCGACCTTGATCCCATCCAGTAAGGACAAGGAGGCCCGGCCTGTCCGGACCTTGTTAAAAGACTTTTCCATCGACTGGATGGCTTTATCCATATCTTCCTTCAGTTCCTTAAAAATTGCATCCTTCATGGCTCACCTCCTATGGTCGTTCCGATGGTCTGTCCGCAAATCACCCTCTTCATGTTTCCGCTCTTTAACAGGTTGAAAACCACGATAGGCAAAAGATTTTCACGGCACAGGGATATCGCCGTCGCATCCATCACTTTCAGGGATTTGGTCAGGATATCGGTATAGCCGATGTTGTCAAACATCCTGGCCTCCGGAAATTTCATGGGGTCCCGGTCATAAACGCCATCAACCTTGGTGGCTTTGATCATCACATCGGCTTTGATTTCAATCGCCCGAAGCGCGGCCGCCGTGTCGGTTGTAAAAAATGGATTGCCGGTTCCCCCGGCAAAGATCACCACCCTGCCCTTCTCCAGATGCCTGATCGCCCTTCTTAGAATGAAGGCTTCGGCCACGGCCTTAATTTCAATGGCCGACTGGACTCGAGTGACGACCGCGATGGATTCGAGAGCGCTCTGCAAGACCAGGCTGTTAATGACGGTCGCCAGCATCCCCGTATAATCGGCCATGGCCCGGTCGGCGCCGCGATCACCGGCCTCCAGTCCCCGAAAGATATTACCTCCCCCGATGACGATCCCAAGCTGCACGCCCAGCGAAACGACCTCTTTAATTTCACCGGCAATTTGACCCACCACCTCCGGATCAATACCGAAGATGTGCTTCCCCACCAGCGCTTCACCGCTGAGCTTCAGGAGGACTCGACGATAGACAGGTTTTTCCATTCGTTATGATTTCTTATGCTGCTTGATCAACGCCCAGTTGAAACCGCGCAAACCGTCTGACAATAATATTCTCGCCTGTTTTGGCGATCATATTGCTGACGAGTGTTCCCACGGTAATGTCGGTGTTTTTTATGAAATTCTGATCAACAAGACACACATCCTCATAATACTTTTTTAGTTTTCCTTCGATGATTTTGTCCCATATCTTCTCGGGCTTCTTTTCAGCCTTGAGCTGCTCCCGATAAATGGCTTTTTCGCGCTCCAGGGTTTCCGGGGGAATTTCATCAGCCCTCACGTAGACCGGATTGGATGCCGCCACGTGCATGGCGATATCCCGGGCCATGACCTGAAAATCCTCGGTTTTGGCCACAAAATCCGTTTCACAGTTGACCTCCACCAGCACCCCGATTCTACCGCCCATGTGAATGTATGAGGCAATCGTGCCATCCTTGGCCGCCTTGGATGAGCGCTTCGTCGCCGCCGACATCCCCTTCTTTCGCAAGTAATCAATGGCCTTTTCAAAATCGCCGTTCGCGGCCGCCAGGGCCTCCTTGCAGTCCATCATGCCGGCGCCTGTTCTGACCCGCAAATCCTTGACCATTTCTGATGTAATATTCAATTGATGCTACCTCCTTTGGCTTTTATATCCTATTGATATCTCCTTGATATCTCTTCCCGATGCCATCTGTCTCCGTCAGGCCGGCTCATCACGCTCGGTATCTTTTGTTTCGACGCTCTCAGGAACATCGGATTCGGGGAGATCCTCCTCCTTGATAATTACCGGTGCGTTCTTCTTGTCGCTTTCTGCCTGCAGCCGTTCTTCAAGGCGTTTTTTGCCTTCCAGAACGGCATCGGCCATCTTCGATGCAAACAGCTTAATCGCCCGGATGGCGTCGTCATTGCCGGGGATGATGTAATCGATGTCATCGGGATCGCAGTTCGTATCCACCATGGAGACGATGGGAATCCGCAGCTTCTTCGCCTCATTCACGGCGATCAGTTCACGTTTCGGATCGACGATGAAAAGACCGCCCGGATAGCCCTTGATGTTCCGGATACCGCCCAGTACCTTCTCCAGTTTGTCCCTTTCTTTCTGAAGTTTCAGAATTTCCTTCTTCGGAAAGGCTTTGATGCTGTCATCGGCCACCATTTTATCCAGAGCATTAAGACGGTCAATGCTTTTTTTGATGGTCGTAAAATTCGTGAGCATCCCCCCCAGCCAGCGCTGATTCACATAGGGCATGCCGCAGCGTTGTGATTCTTCACGAATGGATTCCTGCGATTGCTTTTTGGTCCCCACAAAAAGGAGCTCGCCGCCCCCCGCCACCATTTCGACAATAAAATGATAGGCGGACTGAAAGAGGACCACTGTCTGCTGGAGGTCAATGATGTAAATGCCGTTCCGCGCCCCGAAAATATAGGGCTTCATCTTGGGATTCCACTTGTTGGTCTGATGACCGAAATGGACCCCCGCTTCAAGTAACAACTTCATTGAAATGCTTGCCATGTTCAAAACTCCTTATAGGTTGTGTTTTTTCCGCCACTTCCGTCATCTTAACCGGTTACATTTCTTGAGAAATGCACACACCGGCTAATCGGGAAATGTGTGAAATCTTCGTAGAAATATCACATACACCATTAATAATCAAGGCTAAAAGTCAATTTTTTCGTTTAAGGGAAAGACGCCTGATCAGACAAGAAAACCCGACAGAAGAAATTATTCAAGACCGTCATGTATGGTAATGAGCATTGATCTTTACATAATCGTAGGTGAGATCTGATGTGTGAAGACAGAACGACTTGGAACCCGCAGCGATCTGTACGCGGAGGCGAAGCTCGTCCTTCCCCATAATCTGCTGCAATTTCTTGATGTTTCCGGGGATGCCGCGCCCCCCCTTGAAAACGGCCGTATCGTCAAAATAAACATCAACGGCGTCAACATTCAGGGGAATCCCCGTCGACCCGGCCGCGGCGATGATCCTGCCCCAGTTCGGATCCTGACCGAAACAGGCCGTCTTGAAAAGATTGGAATTGGCGATGGCATAGGCAATCTTTTTTGCATCGTGGCGCGTCCGGGCGCCCTGAACCTCGATCCGGATCAATTTGGTGGCCCCTTCGCCGTCTCTTACCATGGCTTGCGACAACTCTGACAGGACACCGACCAGCATATCCTGGAATACGGGCAAAGACTTCGAGCGGCTGTTGATCAGTGGATTGCCGGCTACGCCGTTGGCCAGAATGACGGCCGTATCGTTGGTGCTCATGCACCCGTCGACCGAAATGGCATTGAAGCTTTGATCGACGGCTTTCCGGAAAATTCGATCCAAAGCAACGCCATCGATGTCGGCATCGGTCATCACGTAAGCCAGCATCGTGGCCAGGTGCGGCTCGATCATCCCCGCGCCCTTGGCCATACCGCAGAGCGTGATTTCCCTGGCGCCGATCCGGCCTTTCCTGATGGCGATTTTCGGAAAGCGGTCCGTGGTCATCATGGCATCTTCCGCATCCGTTATACCGTCCGGTCTTAAGCCCTTGATCAACTTGTCCAAGCCGGATTCAATCTTTTTCAAGGGGAGCCGGTGACCGATCACGCCGGTGGATGCGACAAGAACAAGATCATCCTTAATTTTAAGTTTCCTGGAAAGGGCCGATGACGTTGCCCGCGCGTCCTCATAACCTTCCGGACCGGTGGCGGCATTGGCATTTCCGCTATTGGTCAAAATGGCCTGGGCAAATCCCGATTTGATTCGTTCCATGTCCAGCAGAACCGGCGCCGCTTTGAAGGCATTGGTGGTAAAAACGGCTGCAGCCCTTGCCGGCACAGTCGAATAAATCAGGGCAAGATCCTTTTTGCGGGCCTCCTTGATGCCGGCATGGATGCCATTGGCCAGGAATCCGGGAACAAAATATGTTTTTCGATCAATGATCATATTCCCTCTTATTCGATGTTTTCCAGCTTTTGCCCAATCTGCGCAATAAACGATCCGCTCATTTTCCGCAGCACTTCTTGTATTTTTTACCGCTGCCGCAGGAACAGGGATCGTTCCTGCCGATCTTGTCATGCTCCCGCTTGACGGTTTTCGGTTCCGGTGTGTCTTCCCCCCTGCTCATGATATAATCCTGCCGCTGCTTTTCCCGCATTTCCTCAATCTCTTCATCGCGCTGGATCTGAACACCGCAAAGCTTTAGCAGGGTATCGGCCTTGATGCGGTAGATCATTTCCATAAACATGGCATAGCCTTCCTTCTGATACTCCCGGACAGGATCCTTCTGGCCGTACCCCCTCAGGCCGATCCCCTCCTTCAGATGGTCCATGGCCAGCAGATGATCTTTCCAC
>CAYXQK010000007.1:0-6920 GCA_964467445.1 uncultured Syntrophaceae bacterium | reverse complement strand
CCTGAACCTGTGTCAATGAGAGCTTGTCTGCCTGAGGATGGGGCTTGATATCAAGAATCTCGCCCACCACAATATTTTTCCATTCACCGCCGATATGAGTTATCTGTTCAACCTCAATGCCAGCCATGACCAGTTTTTCGGCAAGAGTTTCAGGTGACAGATCAAACAATATGAAATCTTTAAGCCAGTTAATGCTGAGGAACATAGGGTGAATGCTAGAACTGTGTTAAAAATCTGTAATCGTTTTCAAAAAAGAGCCGGATGTCATTTATGCCAAATTTAAGCATGGCGATTCGCTCAATCCCAAGACCAAAAGCAAAACCAGTGACCTTTTCAGGGTCATAGCCGACATTGCGAAACACCTGTGGATGCACCATGCCGGAACCAAGAATCTCCAGCCAGCCTGAGTTACCACAGACACGACACCCTTTGCCCCGGCACATCACGCACTGGATGTCAACTTCTGCGCTTGGTTCAGTGAAAGGAAAAAAACTCGGGCGGAATCTGAGCCGGGTATCCTCATCAAAAATCTGCTGAACGAAGGTTGTCAAGAGACCTTTTAAATCGCCAAACGAGATGTTTTCATCAACCATTAAACCTTCGACCTGGTGAAACATAGGCGTATGGGATATATCTGAATCACAGCGGTAGACCTTGCCGGGGCAGATTATTCTGATCGGCGGCCTGGTTACCTGCATGGTGCGAATCTGTACCGGTGAGGTGTGCGTTCTGAGCAGGGAATCATCTGATATGTAAAAGGTATCATGCATGTCCCTTGCCGGGTGGTCTTTAGGAAGGTTGAGCGCTTCAAAATTAAAGAAATCAAGCTCTACCTCGGGCCCCTCTACAATCTCAAAACCAAGGCGGGTAAATATATCAATTATTTTATCAGCTACAATGGTGACAGGATGTCTGCCTCCCAGGTGCACCTGTCTTCCCGGAAGGGTTACATCTACCGTGTGTTCGGAGACCTTCAGGTTGCGCGCTGCAGCTTGCACCTGGAACAACGCCTGCCCTATCTGTTCCTCCAACTCGTTCTTGAAGGCGTTAATGAGCGCTCCAACTGCAGCACGTTCACCCGGTGGTACATTTTTAAGCAGCTTTATCAGCTGGGTCAGGGACCCGTTACGGCCGAGATAGCGGCTTTTAAACTGATATATATCAGTTTCATTTAACAGGTTTGTTAATTCCAGCTGGCTTTGTCTTTTTAGCTTTTCGATTTCTTCTTGCATGGGCTGGTTTCATGCCGTTCTTAAAAGATTTTGTGAGCGGCAGAGAGCTTTACCTGTCACATTGTTCTAAGCACCGTGTGCCGGATTTCACCATAATGCTCATGATGCGGCAAATAGACGGTATGTCCCCTTATGCAGCCGCAGGAGCTTTTTGCTGAATATGTTCTTTTACCATGCTGACCAGCTGGGTAAAAGATTGCGGGTCAAAGATGGCCATATCAGCAAGAATTTTTCTGTCAATCGTGATATTGGCCAGCTGCAGCCCATGTATGAACTGGCTGTAGTTCATGTCGTTATTTCTTACCGCCGCATTAATGCGGGCAATCCAGAGGCTCCGGAATTCTCTTTTTCGCACCCGTCGGTCACGATAGGAAAATTTAAGGGCCCGTGCGACAGTTTCGTTGGCGATACGAAACAGTTTGCTGCGGGGGCCGGTAAAGCCCTTTGCAAGAGCCAGCACTCTTTTTCTTCGTCTTCTCAGCTTAAAACCTCTTTTAACTCGTGGCATGATTACTACCCTTTCAACTTTAAAATTGTATCTATTTCTGTTTCATTAGAGAGCATGCGTGCTTAAAAACACTGCATTATGTTGCTTACCGTCATTTTACCTCAGTCTCAAGCCGGGATCCGGCCATGACCCGGTAAAAGAAGGGGCGCAGATGTTTTGCGCACGAGCATGTGCAACAAAAAAACCGGGAAGTGCAACGCACTGTTCTACGCATAGGGGATAAGCCTGCGAACATTTCTTTCATCCACTTTTGCTATAAGTGCTCCTTTGCGCAGAGTTCTTTTTCGATTCTTATTCTTATGGGTGAGCAAGTGGCTTGCGTTTGCCTTTGACCGTTTTACTTTTCCGCTCTTAGTCAGTGTGAAGCGCTTGGCAGCGCCACTATTGGTTTTTAATTTAGGCATTGCGTTATATTCTCCTGAAAAATAGTGTTAATTGCCCGTTGCTGGGACAGCTCATAATCGAAGACTGCCGGTCAATATTATTTCTGTTTTTTCCCGGTGAGGAGCATCAGAATATTTCGGCCTTCCAGGCGAGGTTCCTGCTCAGTGATGCCATGCTCCTGAACAGCTTCCTTTATTTCCTGTAATAGGGCGAATGCATTTTCCTGATGAAGTATCTCCCGCCCGCGAAACACAACAGATATTTTTACTTTGTGGCCCTTCTCCAGAAACTCCAGTATATGCCGGATCTTCACCTCAAGGTCATGCTTGCCGGTATAGGGCCGAAGTTTGATTTCTTTTACATGCACGGTGCTCTGGACACTTTTTTTGTGAAGTTTCTTGCTTTGCTGATATTTAAATTTGCCGTAGTCCATGAACCGGCATACCGGCGGGTCCGCATTCGGTGATACTTCAACAAGATCGAGGCCCTGTTCAGCCGCCGCAGCTAATGCCTGGTCTGTGGGCAGAATACCGAGCTGTCTTCCCTCGGCATCTATTACCCGGACCTTATCTATTCTAATCATCCTGTTGATGCGCAGTGATTTTTCTATGCTGATACTACACCTCCTTGCTGATGGTTCACTGTAACTTCTGCAGATTTATCTGCAGTTCCTGACGGCAAACCGTCCTGATAACATCTATAAGCTGATCGACGTGCATGAACTTCAGGTCTTCCCCGCTGCGTTGTCTGGGAGAAATACCTCTGTTTTCAACCTCACGATCACCTATAACGAGCATGTAGGGTGTTTTCTGCAGCTGAGCTTCACGAATTTTCAAGCGCAGGCTCTCATTGCGCAGGTCAATCTCTGCTCGTATATCATTGTCAATGAGCTGTTTAAAAACCTCCTCACCATAGGGGAAATGACGGTCTGCGATGGGTAGCACTAGTGCCTGCACGGGTGATAGCCAGGTCGGAAATGCCCCTGCATAATGTTCTATAAGAACTCCGAGAAAACGCTCTATTGAACCGAGAATTACCCGGTGCAGCATTACCGGACGGTGTTTTGCCCCGTCTTCCCCTATGTAAGAAAGGTCGAACCGATCCGGCAGGGCAAAGTCACACTGGATAGTGGCACACTGCCATGAACGTCCCAGACAGTCTTTGAGCTTAACGTCAATCTTGGGCCCGTAAAATGCGCCGTCTCCCTCATTTATGTCGTATGGAATATGATTTTTATCCAGTACGGTGCGCAGGGCAGCAGTAGCACGCTCCCAGTCTTCATCAGTGCCGATAGATTTTTCTGGGCGGGTGCTCAGTTCCATTTCATAATTAAACTGAAAAATACCCATAACATCTCGCACAAAATCAATGATGCGGGCAATTTCCTGATAGAGCTGATCAGGGGTGCACAGGATATGGGCATCGTCCTGGGTGAACTCCCGCACGCGGGTAAGGCCGTGAAGTACTCCTGATTTTTCGTGCCGGTTTACAGTACCAAGCTCAAAGTAACGGACCGGTAAATCACGATAACTGTGGAGCTTGGATTTATAAATGAGCATATGGGCAACACAGTTCATGGGCTTCAACCCGTACTTTTGTCCGTCCACTTCAGTAAAATACATAAACTGCCGGTAGTTATCGAGATGGCCGGATTTTTGCCAAAGATCCTGGCGGAGTATTTGCGGGCCCTTTACCATCTGGTAACCTCTTTTAAGGTGCTCCCTTACCTCAAAATCCTCCAGTATCCTGCGCAGCAGTGCTCCCCTGGGATGATACACTATCAGTCCCGCACCAACTTCATCATATATATTAAACAGGTCGAGTTCTCTGCCGAGCTTTCTGTGGTCGCGGGCTTTGGCCTCTTCGACAAGCTTAATATGGCGCTGCAGCTCATCTCCGGAAGGAAACGCGGTGCCGTAAATCCGCTGCAGCATTTTATTACGTTCATCACCACGCCAGTAGGCACCGGCAATGCTCAGGAGCTTAAAAGCCCTGATTTTCCCGGTTGATGGCAGGTGAGGACCGCGGCATAAATCAATAAAATCTCCCTGCTGATACAGGGAAACTGTTGGAGAGGGAATTTCCCTGATGATTTCCACCTTGTAGTCTTCTTTTCTCTCGGCAAAAAGCTTGATAGCATCTTCCTGGCTTGTTTCAATACGGGTAAAAAGATTATTCTGGTCAATGATATCCTGCATCTTTATTTCTATTTTATCCAGATCCTCGGGAGAAAAGGTATTGTCATAATCAAAGTCATAGTAGAATCCGTTTTCAATTGACGGCCCTATTGTCACCTTGATATTGGGATACAATGCTTTTACTGCCTGAGCCATGACATGGGAAGTGCTGTGGCGAAGAATTTCCCTGCCTTCATCAGATGAGATGTCAATGAAAGAGACTTCAGCGTCCTGTACCAGCGGAGTGCTCAAGTCAACGGGGTGACCGTCAAGATTTGCAGCGATAGCATCGGGATTAATCTGCAGATCACTGAGCAGTGCTGCAATCAGCTTCCCTTTTTCAACGGTGTGGCTCACGCCCCCGGGCAGTTTTATTTTAATTGTTTCCATGCGGTTGATTACGTAAAGAAAATGGCACCACAACTGTCTTTTATGATGCCATTGCGATATTAACGTTTACCTGGATGCTGTCAGGATTTTTAAATGAAATGGTAGGCGCGGGCGGTTTCGAACCGCCGACTTCTACCGTGTCAAGGTAGCGATCTCCCGCTGATCTACGCGCCTGAAATTCTTAACTTATTTTCATGTTATTGTTAACAGCCTCAAAAAAATTTGTCAAGAAAATTATTTAGTTAGAGTTATTATTGCAAATATAGTATAAGAAAAAAGTATTAAGCAGGATAAATTTAAAACTTGTTATTTAAATTGATAAAATAAAACCAGCATACTGCTTTAATGTAATCAATGAACTAATAATGTTATATGTAACAAATAAAGGTATAATAAAAATAGTAGTAATTAATTTTATGCTGCTATCAACAGATTAAACTTTAAGAGATGGTGGTTGCCTTCTTGTTAGAACGCTTATTCACTCTCAAGCAGGTGTTAATTAAATACACCCTTCTTCCCTGAAGCTGAAATAACCTTGTTTCCCTATAATGAGATGGTCATGTACCTTGATACCGATATTTTCAGAGATCTGCTTAAGCAGATCGGTCAGATTCTTATCATGAACGGATGGCTCAGGACTGCCACTGGGGTGGTTATGAACAAAAATTAATGCGCTTGCCCCGTGCTTAAGAGCATGCTCAATTATTTTGCGGGGATAGACAGCCGACTGATCAACAGTTCCCTCCTGAAGAGGTTCATCGGCTATAATTTCATTTTTTGTGTTCAAATAGATTACCCTGAATTGTTCATCTCCAAGTCCAGCCACAGCGGATTTGCAATAATTAAGCAGCGCTTCTGGTGATGAAATTATATCTTTATGGTATATTTTCCCTCTGAGATAGAAATCACTGCACTCTTTAACCAGTTTCATGAGAAGGGCAGAATGCTCCCCGATGCCCCCGACTGTTTTTAATTCATTGAGTGGTGCATCAAGGACACCCTGAAAAGTCTGAAAGCGGGAAATGAGCTGCTTAGCCAAAACCTTTACATCTTTTTGTGCAATGGCAAACGTGAGCAATAGTTCAAGCACTTCATAATCATGGAATGACGCAAGACCGGTCTTTAAAAAGCGCTCTTTGATTCTTTTTCGATGACCAAGATAGTGTTGATGTTCACTTTTTTGTGATTGCATGCTATAAAACCCCCTGCGGTAATGCATTGTTGGATCGCTACACTGGCATAGCAAATATATTTCAGCATATGAGAAATTATTCAAGAGAATTATTTAGCACTGTGGCTGTGCGCGGTTTAAACGAATGAACAGTAGGGAGGCATTAACACGCACCTGCCGCGCGGCAGGGACTGGGCTCGTTTGATCTGCAGAAGATAAAGTTTATAAATGATGGCTACGAGAGTAGTGCAGGGACAATATAGAAAGGGCACGGGGATATGAAACAGATACTGCTTTTTCATCCTGCCGGGCAAATTATTGCATGTATCTGCGGTCTTTTTAACATATTTACGGGTATAACGAGAAGATGTTTTGTTTTGAGCCTTCACATAAACTGCGGTCTGTTATATTATTTCATGTCAGCACTTGGCTTTATTATGGGCATTTCTGTGTACTCATGGGCAGTGGAGAAGGGTATCAAGTTATCTATGCAATCCCATCTGTTGAGTGGTGTCTGTATCATAATGTTATCCATTGCCGGGGCAGCCAGTGGCTTTATGTTGCGAAATCAAATGCCGGTTAAAAAGCAGCTGCGCTCTCTTCATAAATGGGTAAACATAGTGAGCATGGTGCTCTTTGTTGTTCAGAGTATGACCGGAATCCTGGCGTTGATACCTGTTATGTGATTTGTTAACAGGATAATGCTGAACAAGTACTATTATTAGAATATGTTTCAATAAATAATATAATTCATAGGTAAACAAGGAGGAAAAGACAGGATGATTGATACATCAGATATCAGAAAAAATTTAAAAGTTGAAATCGATGGATACCCGTGGATAGTTGTTGACTTTCAATTTGTCAAGCCCGGGAAAGGGCAGGCATTTACCCGCACCAAATTTAAAAATCTGATTACTGGTAATGTGATTGAACGGACCTACAAATCAGGGGAAAAGCTGGAAGAGGCGGCAATTGAGGAACATGAAATGGCATTTCTATATTCGCAGAGCAATAACTATCATTTCATGAATAATCAGACCTATGATCAAGTGGAAATG
>CAYXQK010000006.1:0-11544 GCA_964467445.1 uncultured Syntrophaceae bacterium | reverse complement strand
GCGACCATGAAACAGCGGCGCCCCGATGTGGTGGGCCTGTCCGCCCTGATGACCACGACCATGGTCCAGATGAAAATGGTAATGGATACGGCCGCGGCGGAAGGACTGCCGGCGCGCTTTATCCTGGGCGGGGCCGTGGTGCCCCAGGCCTACGCCGAGTCGCTGGGGGCGACCTATGCCAAGGACGGCGTCGAGGCGGTGCGCGTTGTGGAAAGGCTGATTACAGAAGCAAAGGAGAGTTCACAACATGACCATCCGTAACCTGAAAGAAAGACTCGCCGACATGATTATCGCGAAATCATTCAAGTTCAGCGACAATCCGCCCTTCACCCTGGCTTCGGGCCGGACCAGCAATTATTACTTCAACTGCAAACCCACCACGCTCGATCCGGAAGGCATGAACCTCATCGGCGAGATACTTTTCGAGATGCTCGCAGACGCCGACGTCACGGCGGCGGGCGGCCTGACCCTCGGCGCCGATCCCATCGCCAACGCCCTGTCCGTCATCTCCTGGCAGAAGGAAAAACCGATCAAGTCCTTCATCGTCCGCAAGGACGCCAAGGGACACGGGACGAAATCGGCCATCGAAGGGAACGTGCAGGCGGGCGAGCGTGTGGTAATTATCGACGATGTCATCACTACGGGCGGCTCCACGATCTCGGCCATCGAACGGGCCCGGGAGGCGGGGCTGGTCGTTGATCGCGTCATCGCCCTGATCGACCGTGAAGAAGGCGGCCGCGAAAACATCGCCGCGCACGTTGCAAGGGTGGACGCCGTGCTGACACGGACTCAGATCATGGCCCGTTATCAAAAAGGGTGAACCATCTGTCTCTATGACAAAGAAAAACAAGACCATTCTCCTTGCCGCCGTTGTGATTTTCGTGGCGGCGCTTGCGGCCGGGTTTTGGGCGTCCCGCATGCTCGACCTGGAGACCCATCGGGCCGCTCTGATTGAGCGCCTCAAAATCGAACTGAACCGGGATGTCCGCTACGCCAAGGGCGAGTTTTCCCTTTGGCTCCGCCCGGCCTTCACCTTTACGGATGTGGTCATCCTGGAAAAAGACGCGCAGACGACCTTCATCACGGCGGACAGGCTCAGCTTCAAGCTTAGGCTTCTGCCCCTCTTTAGAAAAAAGATTGTCCTGCAGGACGCGACCCTGGAAAATCCGCGCATCGCCCTGATTCGGGAAGCCGACGGCGCCTTCAATGTAAGCGATCTCTTCGATGATCGTCAACAGGAGCTGTCTTTCGAGATCAGCCGGCTCCAGATTCAGAACGGCGCTCTTCATTTCACCGATCGCCGGATCGCACCGGAACCGCCGACGACCTCGCTGGAAGGGATCAACCTGCGCCTGAACCGCCTTGAGCGCGGGAAGACCGCCGATTTTTCTCTGAACGCCATGGCGGTCGATATCGAAAAAAGCGGGGCTATCGTCCTCGACGGTTCCATAGACATCGCACCGGCCTCGGAACCCCTCCTGAACAGCCGGATCGATACGGCTGTCAAAGCCAGCGGCCTCAACGCAGGCTCGTATTGGCCCCACTACAGCCGCCATGTGCCGTTTAAGAAGATCACGGGCAGGCTGGACATTGACGCCCGTTACCGGGGCAATATCAGAGAGTTTGAGTCCAAGGGGTCCTTTACGCTGCATGACCTGCATTTTGATTATCCCCCTGTCTTCCACGCCCCACTGAAACCGAAAACGGTTCACGCCGTCTACGAAATGAGGCTGGATCCGCACGATATCGCCGTGACCCATCTCGACGTCACCGTGGACGGCGTCCAGATCAAGGGAAGCTGCCTGCTCAAGGACATCCAGTCCGACGACCCGCTCATTGACTCGAAGGCCGTAACGACCGAGATCCGCTGGGAAGCGTTCAGCCATTACGTCCCTTACGGCATTATCCCCAAAGACGTGGCGGATTTCATCGAGCAGAAAATCAAGGGAGGGATTTTTCGCCTCGATGAAGGCCGCCTGCACGGCCGGGTCAGCCAGATTGCCCACATGGAAAAGGGGGACAACTTCAACGCGCTGCATGTCCGCGGACGGGCGCAAAACAGCGTGCTGGAATACGCGCCCGATGTTCCTGTTTTTACTCATATAGCCGGTAATCTGGAGCTCAAAGGCAAGGATTTTATCCTGCAAGAGATGACCGGAAAATTCGGCGACGCGCCCTTCAGCCTGGACGGCAAGCTGGCCGATTACTGCCTGGACACGCCGACGCGCTACCCCTTTACCCTGAAGATGGCCCCCACGGCGAAGGAAGTTTCCTGGCTGTTGGGCGGCGAACCGGCGAAAAAACTCAGCTTTACCGGAAATTCCACCCTCCGCCTCTCCGGAGACGGTTCTCTCACGAACTACAATCTGAGCGGCGCCTGGGATCTGACGGCTGCCGATTACAAGTATTCGGAATGGCTGGAAAAACCTGCGGGAAAAGCCAGTCACCTGAGTTTCAAAGTCAACCGGAAGGAACAGGAGACCCTTTTCTCTTCCTTCCAGTACAATCTGTCGCCGCTGTCGCTGACCGGGAAAATCCGCCTGCGGGGCGATACACTCGAAACCTCGCAAATGGCCCTGAAACTCGGCAGCTCCGTGATCTCCGCGCAGGGAACGATCGCCAATCTGAAGGATCCCTCCTTTGCCGTAACATTTGGTTCTGAACGTGTCGATGTGACCGATCTGGGTCTGCACCACCCGGAACAAGCGGTGTCACTGGAGAACGTCAGCGGATTCGTTGTCTTCAAAGACCGGGATCTGCAGATCGATGCCCTGACCTTTCGTCTCAATGAATCCATCCTGAACATCACGGGCGCCGTGCAGAATGTGCAGGATCACCCCAAAACCCGTATCAGTGTGGCTTCGCCATATCTGGACTCGCGGGATGTCCTGATCCTCAGTGATCTGAGACGCGTGGGAAAGACCGGACAGCCTCCCGTCAAAATGTCTCTGGATGCCGCCGTCCGGGTCGATGCCGGCCGCATGAACCGGCTCGCCTTCGAGAAAATGCAGATGAACCTGAGCCTTGATGAAAATATCCTTTATCTGAAAGAGATCGCTTTCAACGCCCTGGGGGGAAGGCTTGCCGGAGGGGGCCGCATCGATCTGGCCGACGCCAAAGCGCCCCGCTATCAGTTCAATTTCGATCTGGACAAACTCTCTGCCGAACAATGCCTACCGTTCTTTGATGTGAAAGAAAAGTTCATCACGGGCGCTTTCTCGGCGAAGGGTGATCTGACGGCAAAGGGAGACAACGGCGTCGATCTGAAAAAAACAGCCCTGGGCAATGTCCGGATTCAGATTGAAGAAGGCATGCTGACGAGATTTGCGGTGCTGTCGAAGATTTTCTCGATTCTCAACATTTCTCAATTGTTGAAGTTTCAACTGCCGGATATGGTAAGCGGCGGCATGCCCTATGACAAAATAACCGCCACGCTGTCGGTTAAGGACGGAATCGTATCCACCCAGGACCTTTTTATCCGCAGCGACGCCATGAACATTTCGGCGGTGGCCACGATCGACATGCCCGGGGGGGCATTCGTCGATACGGTGGTGGGCGTGCAGCCCCTGCAGACGGTGGACAAGGTGGTCAGCCTGATTCCCGTGGTCGGATGGATTCTGACCGATGAGAACCGAAGCATCCTGACCGTTTACTTTGAGGTGAAGGGGAGTCTGGACAGCCCCACCGTCACGGCCATCCCCGTGAAAGCCATGGCCAGGGGGGTCTTTGATATTTTTAAAAATATCTTTCAGTTGCCCGCGAAACTTTTCACGGACACGGGTGAAGTCATCTTCGGACGCTAAGGATCTTTCTGGCCGTTTCCACATCCCGCCGGATCTGATCGACCAGTGGGGCGGGACCGTCGAATTTCATTTCGTCGCGAATCCGGTCGATAAACAGGACCTCCAGCCTTTTTCCGTAGATCTCTTCGTCAAAATCAAAGATATGGACCTCGACGGACAGGGTGTTATCGGAAAAAGTCGGATTGAACCCGATATTCAGAACACCCTGGTGGGCTTTGCCCTCCAGCAGCAGCCGGACGGCATAAATCCCGCGGGCGGGAACCAGCGCCTTGTCCGGCCGGAGATTGGCGGTCGGAAAGCCGAGCTCCCGCCCCCGCCGGTGGCCGGCAATGACCTCACCGCTGAGATTATAGGGCCGTCCGAGGTACAGGGCGGCCTCTTTCACCCTGCCCTCGAGAATCATATTGCGCGTGAGCGTGCTGCTGATCACGGCCTCCCCGACTTTGAAGGCGCTGATGACCTCCACGGCAAAACCTAATTGTTCTCCGGCAACGGCCAGAAAGGTTTCATTGCCCTCCCTGCCCCGGCCGAAGGTATAGTCGTGTCCGATAAAGATCTTTTTGATGCGGAGTCTGTCCCAGAGAATGGAACGGACAAATTTCCGGGCGGTCGTATGTGAAAACTCCAGGGAAAAAGGGATGAGCAGCAGACCATCCATGCCCGTTTCCGCGATCCGGGCGATCTTTTCTTCGAGCGAGGTAATCAGGTAAAAGGGCTTCCGTTCGGGATGGAGCACCATCTTGGGATGGGGTTCAAAGGTGATTACCACCGCCCTGCTTTTTTCCTGGCGGGCCTGATGGATCACTTTCTGGAAAATATACTGATGTCCGAGATGCACGCCGTCAAAGTTTCCGATGGTGGCAACGGCCCCCCGGAAATCATCGGATATCTCGTCAAGACTGTTGAAAACATTCATGTTCGTTCCACTTTTACCCTTTCCCGACCCTGCCTGCTTTTGCGCGCCAACATAGCACCATTGGCTTTAATTTCAAGTTCATTTTTGCTTGACAAGGCCGCGACGATCAGTGTAGGAGTCCAGAACATGCCGAAGTGGCGGAATTGGTAGACGCGCTAGGTTCAGGGTCTAGTGGGTGTACGCTCGTCCCGGTTCAAATCCGGGCTTCGGCACCATGAGAAAGACGGGGGGTTAGCTGATTCATCGGTTAACCCTCTTTCACTTTTGAGGGTCCCTGGTCAACGCTTTGGTCAACGCTTTTCAAAAAGCCTTCCATAACGAGACAAGCTATCTTTATTTCACTTCAGAAAGGGTTCGAAGTGGTACCATTCGCAGGGGTGACGGCGGACCATGTCTTCCAGCAGGTTGGCATACCACTGTGCCGATTCCCGGATGGCCTCCTGCCGATTGGCCCGGGATGATGCGGTGACGTAACGGGGCGGCAGCATGAGCGTCTGATATTTCTTGTGACCCAGGCGGAAGACGAAGAAAACGAGGATGGGGGCGCCGGAAAGGAGCGCAAACAGATGGGGACCTTCGGGCAGAAGCGCCTCGCGGCCCAGAAAACGGACGGCAACGGCCCGCTGATCCGCTGACCAGATCCGGTCGCCGGTCATGGAAACGACGCCCCCCTCCCTGAGAAACTGGATGCCTTCAACGATGTCGAAGGGCGAACCGCCCTCCTGATCCGCGGCGATAATACGGACCCCCTCCCGTTTCAGGGTGTCCTTCTGCATGCGTTCGATCTCTTCCTTGTACTTCTTCCCCACGTAGAGCAGGACCTTCATCCCTTTGTGCTTCATCCGGCTGGCGGCCACTTCCCAGTTTCCCATATGGGACATGAGGACAATCGCCCCTTTCCCTTTTTTGACGGCCTCCACGAGGAGATCAAAGCCCTCGCTGATGTGCGTGATCTCCTGCTCGTCCCGGAGCAGGAAACGGTCCAGGAAGACATAGGTGAAGTGGTGATACTGCCGCCAGGTGCACCAGAGATGATAACACCAGCCTTTGTCAGGGAAAAGCGCCCGATAGAAACGGACGCTGACGACCACACGGGTGGGAAAGAAGAGGAAGTATCCCGTGGCGATGAACCAGGAAAAGAAGACGAATATCCAGAACCCCGTTCGCCGGGAAAGGGCCACCAAGCTCTTGTAAAAAAAAACTTTCATGCTTGGCGCCCCCGTAAAAAGTCAGTTTTGGACGACGAAGTAAAAAGCTCCAGAGGCAAGGCGTGCAAATCCTGAGGAGTGAGGCGTACTGGGTCGTACGCCGCAATGACGAAGGATGCAGCGCAACACAGCCTATGGACTTTTGACGATGTCGTCATGCCTGATTTCCCGCCGTTTGCTTCTCTGCAACAAACCACAGCTCCTCCCGGTCCGGGGCCGCCTCCTCCATGCGTATCACGGCAAGACCCGCCTCGGTGAGCAGGGTGCTCAGGGCCTCCACCGACCGGTAGTGCGGTGTCGCCATGGCTGCCTGCAGGCGCCATTCCTCCAGCCGCCTGAGCCAGGAGAGGCGTTTCCGGGACGGAATGGTCGCCCGGAGAATCAGCCGCCCGCCGGGTTCCAGTCTTTCCTCAATTCTCTGCAAGGTTCGGCACAACTCGTCATCCGAAAGGCTGTGGATCATGTCCAGCATCAGCACCGTGTCCACTTTCACCGGCGCTGCAGCCGGCAGATCGGGCGCGGAGCCGATTTCGGCTGTTCCCCGGTCGCCCAGGGCCCGTACGGCAATGGCAACGCGTTTGCGGTCCGGATCGATCCCGAAAACCTTCGCCCGGGGATAGAGAGAAAGCAGCCAAACGGCCGGAATCGCATAACCGCAGCCGATATCGATGATATGACGGGGCGATTCCAGATAATCGGCGAGGCGGGGAAACATGGGGTCGAGCAGGATCTTGAACCGGGCGAACAGCCGCGGATAGGCCTCCATGTGGCGGTAGCGCCGGAGTGTCCGCGACCGGTGCTGCGGCGATCCGGGCATGACGCTTTCCTCCGGCCAGATGGGCGGCGCCAGGACGCGTTTCAGCAGGGGCGGCGTGATTGTAACCGCGCCGATAAAGGAATAGCCGATGCCCAGGGCCAGGGCAATGCCCGCGCTCTTCAGGAGGGCGTGACCGGAGACGGCCAGGACGCCGAATCCCATGAAGGTGGTGGCAAAGGACAGAAAAACGGAAAGGCGGATCAGACCCAGCGACGGGTGCTGCTCGTTCAGGTAGCGCTGATGGGCGCGAACCAGATAAAGGGCGTAATCCGTGCCCATGCCGATGACGACCACGGCGACCATGATGGTGGGAATACCCAGCGGCTGCCCCAGCAGATTCAGGGTTCCCAGCGTGCAGATCAGCGCGAAGAGGGTCGGCAGGAGGCCGAGCAGGGTCAACTGCCAGTCCAGCAGGTACAGGAAGGCCACGGCAAGGGTGACGGCCCCCACCATCAGGGCCATTGTGATGAAGCCGGAAAGCAGCCCGTCGGCCAGACGCTGCGTGAAGAGCGCTGGATCAAAGAGCGACCCCGGCCCCAATGATTTGAATCGCTCATAAAAAGTGTCCCCCCGGTAGGCCGGACCGGGTGTGAGGGTGGAAACCTGGAGCCAGAATGAGCGATCGCGGCTCTGTGAGATGCCGAGCAGGCCGTAAAAGGCCTCCGGCGTGGCCAGGGCAGCCATTTCCTTGGTCTCGACCAGGTTCATGAAGGGGGCAAAGGCGTCCGGTGCAAAACCCAGCTCCCGGGAAACCGCACGGATGGCGCCACGAAGTTCCGCGGCGCGCTCGGGATTCCAGAAGGCCCGCCAGGCCTGCAGGTTCTGTGAGGCACGCTCCTCACCGGGGAAGATCACGGAAGGCGTGAAAGCGGAGGCCAGGGCGCCGCGCTGAACCTCCTTCTCCAGCAGGGCTGCGAGACGGTCGCTCTGCTGCTGTAACTGGCGCGGGTCCAGGCCTTCCACCATGACATAGATGCGGCCGAAGAGGTTTCCCCAGACGTCGCCGACCTGTTTTTCCGCCGCGAGGGTCTCCGGGCTCACCGAATTCATCGCATTCAGATCCACACGAAACACCGGTTTGGCAAAGAAAAGCAGGACCAGCATCAGGCCGACGGCCGCATAGAGCTTGCCCTTTCCTTCCGTCGAGGCGATCCGGTTGACCAGCGCCAGCAGCGGCAGAAAACTTTCCTTTTTCGCCGGGGGCAGGACGGGAAAGATCACGGGGTAGATCGTATGGACGAAGATGTAGGTAAACAGAACGCCCAGGGCGGTAAACTCGCCGATCTGGGCGAGCGCAGAAAAACCGCTGAAGGCCAGGAATGCGAAGCTGACCGCGGTGGTCAGCATGGCCAGGAGCCCCAGGGACCAGACCTCTCTGGTTGCGTCCAGTCCGCGCATCTCATGGCGACGGTCCAGAAACAGGAGGTAGGCGATGCCGTAATCCACGGTAAAGGAGATGACGGCGCTGCCGAATCCGATGGCCATCAGGGTAATTGCCGGGTGCAGCAGGGAATAGACGAAGAGCGCCAGCAGGGTTCCCGCGACGGAGGGCAGCAGGGCCAGCAGCCCGATCAGCGGACGGGGAAAGGCGACCAGCAGCAGCAGGATAATGGCGATTGTGGAGAAAATAACCGCCCGTTCCATCCCCCGTTTTGTGCTGATTTCGTTATCCAGCGCGGCCCGATAAGTGCCGACGGGCGTCAGCGTGATGGCTTCCTGAGACCCGCTGTTCTGTTTCAGCTCCCCGTCGATCCGGTCGATGAGGGCCGTGACCTGCCGGGAAAAGGCCGTATCCGCTCCGGACATTCGGGGCTCGGCGATGATCAGCAGATGTTTCCGGTCGGCCGAAAGCAACTGCCCCTTGTAGAACTGGGCATTGCGGACCGGTGCGAGGTGCGCCAGGCGGGACAGGAGCAACTGCCGCAGGTTCAGGGGGTCCCGGGACATCAGCTCAGTCTGGCCGATGCTTTCCAGTTGGCCCAGTTGCGCGAAATGAGCAGCCATGCTTTCCCGGACCTTTTCCGGGGCCAGAAGCGGCCTGACTTTTTCCTCCAGCTCCCCGGCTGTGAACAGAACGGGCAGACGGGCGGCGATGGAAAAGATGATCTCCGGGAAAAGCTGCTGTTCCCGACCCAGGCCGACGCGACTGAAAAAACCGCTCTCCTGCAGACGCTGCTCGATCAGCGCGGCTGCCCGGACCAGCCCTTCCTGATCCGCCCGGGAAAGGCCGACATCGATGACCACGCGATCCTGGATGGGATGATTGGCAATGATCCGGCGGGCGTCCGCCAGGACGGGGTCATCCTGCGGCAGGGAGGCCACGAGGTCGGTATCGAAGGTCAGTCGCTGCAAACCGACCAAAAAGAGCCCCACGACCGCCAAAACGACCAGTACAATGAACGACCACCTTAATTTGTATCGCCGAAAAGACATGAAAACGGATGACCTCCGGCATTTATTTTTCTTCCGGCCACAACTGCTTCTTCAGCTCACGTTTGAGGATCTTCCCCGCCGGGTTCCGGGGGAAATCGGGGACAAAGACAACCTTTTTCGGGATCTTGAAATGGGCGATCCGCCCGTCGAGGGCCTTGATGATCTCCTCTTCCGTGGTCTGCCGGCCCTCGTGAAGCATGACAAAAGCCGCCACCACCTCCCCGCGCGTCTCATCGGGCATGGCCACCGCCGCCGCTTCCTTGACCGCCGGTATGGCCTGGATGACCCGCTCTACTTCGGCGGGGTAGACATTTTCGCCGGCGCTGATGATCAACTCCTGTTTCCGGCCGATGACAGAGACGAACCCCTCCTCGTCGCGCCGCCCCATGTCGTTGGTGTGGAACCAGCCGTCCCGGATGGCCTCCGCCGTTTCCTTCGGTTTGTTCCAGTAGCGGGTGAACACATTGGGACCCTTGACAATGATCTCTCCCGCCTCTGTCGGCGCCACGTCCCGGTCGTTCTTGTCCACGATGCGCAGTTTCAGATGAAAAACCTCCTTCCCCACGGAACCTGCCTTGCGGATGGAATCCTCCAGAGCCAGCGAGGTCAGGCGCCCGGACTCCGTCATGCCGTATCCCTGGACGAAACCGACGCCCTTTTCCTGGTATTTCTGGATGACGGGGATGGGAATGGGGGCGCCGCCGGAGATGAAAAAATGGACGTGGGAAAAATCCGCCTCGTCCCATTCGTCTGATTTGGTCATCACCTGGAACATCACGGGGACGGCGAACATGTAGTTGATCCTTTCGCGCTGAATGAGCTTGATCACCTCCGAGGCGTTATAGAAACTCTGAAGATACAGGGAGCCGCCCGCATAGATGACGGGCGTCGCCGAAGCGACCAGCGCGCCGATATGGAAGAGCGGGGCGACAACGAGGGATTGATAGGTATAGTTGACGCCGTATCCCACCAGGGAATGGATCGCGCCGAAAAGGATATTTCCGTTCGACAGAACGGCCCCCTTGGGATCACCGGTGGTGCCGGAGGTGTACATGATGAAGAGGGGGTCGTCATCGACCGGTTCACGGAGGGGAACGGGCTCATCGGCCGGGAAAGGCGCCACGAAATCGGCAAAGACCGGGTCTTCCGCAATGACGTTGCCGCCGTGACGGAAATAGCGCTCGATGGGCAGCCCGGCGGCCTTGATGGCCTGCACCTTCCCGGCGAAATCCGAGGAATAGACAAGCACCCGGGGGGCGCTGTCTTTCAGGATATAGATCAGTTCCGGGGCGGCCAGGCGGAAGTTGACGGGCACCATGATGGCGCCGGTCTTGCCGCAGGCGAAAAAGATCTCCAGAAATTCACTGGAGTTCAGGAGCAACGCAGCGACCCGCTCCCCCCTGACGACGCCCAGAGCGTCCAGGGCATGGGCCGTGCGGTTGACCCGCTCGTTAAAGGCCCGGTTGTTAAATACCCGTCCATCTTCATCCTTTAAAAACAATCGCTCGGGCTGGTTAAACGCCCGTTTTGTGGTCCATTCACCGACATTCATCCTCATCCTCCTGCTACTATTTAACGTTAACCGACCCCGGTGCTTTGCAAAGAAATGCCGACAAGGAGCGCCGCGGTCAGGCGCGTTCTTATACTCTCTTGCAGGATAAAATGCAACGGCAACCGGGGTTTTTATGGATTTTTTGCGAAAGACTAAAGTTTGGCAGGTGGCACAAAAATGCTCAATCAGAACGCTGTTCTATAACATGACCGGCACGGGCATTCCGGATGGGGACCGGCTCATCTAAAACGCTGTCGATCGCTTTTGTCGCGATCGGGGTTCAGCCTTTCCGCTCAGCGGTCAACTTGCTGTGATATCTGTCCTGGAGGCTATCGCTGCTTCCGGCTCTGCGATGATCTTCATCTTCATCGACCATCCGGTACGATCCGTCCTGATATTTCTGCATTCCTGATGATACTGGAATTCAAAAGCGATTTTCCCCTGATTTTGGCCATCCTGCTCGACCCTGAATCCCCTTACGGTTCCACCGTAAAAAGAGGCTTCCTGTCTCTCTTTGTGAAAATAAATTTTGCCGCCGATGAGCCCTTTGGCTTTGCTTTCATTGAGTTTCCAGCCGCCGCTTTCCCAGATATTGTCTCGCAGCTTTTTAAAATTATTCAACTTTTCGATCAGGTGTATTTTCATTTTGGTCCCCTTCTTAAGTTCAAACATCATCCTTCGTAAAAATAAAAAGCCCCGTCTCTTTGTAATGGACAGGGCTTCAATCATTTCCGTGGTTTCCCGATTTCGGGAAGAGGAGTCATCAACTATTATCAGTGATGTCGATTACATTGTTGATTGACAGGCTACGCTTG
>CAYXQK010000005.1:0-5059 GCA_964467445.1 uncultured Syntrophaceae bacterium | reverse complement strand
AAAACATCGTAATAGCGCCTGATATCAATCCCCTCTTTTTCGGCATTTCTCATGTGTTCATGAAATATAGATACAGAAATGTCCAGGTTGGCGTCGTATGTCGCTTGGGAAACGAGGGCCTGATGATAGGGTAAGAGTTGCGTAACGATTATATAATCGGCGCCTTGCGAAGCGGCCCATTGAATTGTTTCCGCTAATTCGTCAATATTATCGCGCCTTAGGACGAATTCCACCCCGATTTCAAGTCGATCGTTGTATGTTTTTTTTGCCGCATGGAGCATTTTAAGCGCTCCCTCGACGTTCCTGAATTCTCCTCCTTGGCGGATGTTACTGAAGGTCCCGGGGGATACGGCGTCAACAGAAATGCATATCCGGTCCACTCCCGCCCTGACCAGAGACAGGGCCCGTTGCCTGTCTATGAGCAGACCATTGGTCTGGAATCCTATCCAGGCGTTTTTGTCCATTTTCTCTTTGGCGATCCGGATGAAATCATCAAGGCGGGGATGGAGGAGAGGCTCGCCGATACCGTTCAAGACCAGGGCCTCCAAGGTTGGCAGCGCCGGCGACAGGGCCATGAAAATATCCGCAGACATATCCCCTTCCAGAAACTCTGCATCCTGTCGCTGTTTAAGGCACATGGGACACTGGAGATTGCAGCGAGTGGTTGTTTCGACGAACAGCTTGGCTGGATAAGGTCTCAGGGCCGGAGATTCTTTGGTCGGCAGGACATTCATCGGCTTCAAAATGTGATTTCTTTAAATTCCGGATCGAGTAAGTTCAGCGAAAGCATCTTTCCCCTTAATGTTGAGCCTTCCCCAAGCAGGATCTTGACTATTTCGGCAACTTCAATGCTCGCGATCATGGGAACGACGAAAGACAGATTCCCCAGATCCTTTTCGATGCCTCGCTCGCGATGATAGCGGGCATAGATTTTTTGCAGCGTGTATTCTCCCGGGAACTGGGTGGTAACTTGACCATACCAGCCGCCGACGCTTCCGTGGACCAGCGGGATGTCGCATTTTTCGCATACCTCGGCCAATTCGAGGCGCCGCGGAATACTATCAAGGGCGTCTGCCACAACATCAACTTTCTCGATAAGCCCCCTGCCGTTTCCGGGTGTGAAGGCATCTTGCACCGGTACGACGGTTACGGCGGGGTTGATCTCTTTTATCCTGCCGGCGGCGACGGCCACCTTTGGCTGGCCCAGGTTGTCAAGTTTGCAAAACAACTGGCGGTTTAGATTATGCTCCTCAAACGTGTCGGGATCGACTGCGGTGATATGACCGACGCCGATGCGCGCCAGTTCCTCGATGATATAACCTCCCAGGCCGCCGCAGCCGATCACGGCTACCTTGCCTCGGAACAGGGCGAGCTGCTGTGGGCAGGAAAGACTCCGTTGATTTCGCTGGTAGCGCGCCGGCAGCAGATTCAGCGCCAGGATGGCCTCCTCTACGGCTGGAAAAGAAAGCCCGAAACTTTGGACCGCCCACATCTGGTCGGAAAGATGGATCAGCCCATTTTCAGCACGGGCCAGAAGGCATTCCTTCAGACTTTCCATTTCAACCGCCCCCTACCGGCGGAAAGATCGCCAGCCGGTCCCCCTCCCCGAGGGGAGAATCAGGTTCCGCATGGCGGCCGTTGATGAAAATGATCGCCGCCTCCTCTTCAGGGATACGCAAGGATACCAGGATGTGGCCTACCGTAACGCCCTCCTGGTAATCAAAGTCGTCAACGGCAAACCGATCCTTTCGCAGGGAAGCGAACAATTTGACGGTAACTTTCACCTGAAAATGCCCTTCAAAAAATTCCCATGAATCCCCCTTCCCCCTCCCCTTGCGGGAGGGGGTGAAGGGGAGGGGGAAATGCTCACCAATCAAACAGACTGTCCAACTCTTCGTCCTTGACCATGAAAGTGACATTATGAGGAAGCACGGGGTCCGTGTAGAAAAACCGCGGCAGGCGGTCGTCCTCTTTGGTGAAGCCGGCGCGTCTGTTGAAATCGCGCTCTGTCTTCAGGACCTTTTTCCCGAGCTCGGAAACACTGTCTGCCGTCAGCTCCAGACCGTAGAAGGAATTCAACAGATCGAGGAGGGCCTGGAAGGTGTCCGGTTGATCAAGAATGGCAAAGGCGATAAACAGGCACATCCCTGTCGAGTCGATGGCGGCGGTTGCAACCTGCAGGTTCCGGGACAGCGCGACCTGGCCTTCGGGCTTCAATGGGTCGACGAAGCCGCCGCTCTTGAGGATGTTGGTCGCGATGCTGTAGCCCGCCGTGTGGTCTGCGCCCATGGGGCTTGTGGCATAGGTGACGCCGATGCCCTGAACGGCCCGTGGATCGTAGGCGGGCATCGCCTGCCCCTTGACGACGGGGACTTTTTCCACGCCGAAAACCTTGCCGGTGACGGCGGCACCGCTGCCGAGGATCCTGCCGAGAGGCGTTCCCTTGCCGATTTCCTTGACAAGATTGATGGCGCCCTGGGCGTCGCCAAACTTCAGTATGCCGGCCTGCATCGCCACACCGATGGCGACCCCCGTCTCAATCGTATCGAGCCCGTAAGTATCATCCAGAAAATCGAGCATGGCAATGGCGTCAGGGTCGTCGATACCGCAATGGCCGCCGTGGGCCCAAACCGTTTCATATTCCGGCTGTTTGGAAAGGAACTTGCCGTCCTTGTCGTTGTATATGCCCGAACAGCGGATCACACAGCCGCGATGACAGGCATGGGCTGGTCCGGCGCCGCGTTTTGTTTCCAACTCCGCAATGGTTTCACCGCTGATCTTGCCGGCCCCGGCAAATTGTCCTTCCTTGAAGTTGTAGGTGGGATAAGCGCCGGCTTCGTTTAAGATATTGGTCAATACGTTGGTCCCGTAGGCGGGAAGGGCCTGGCCGGTGACGGGGTGGCGGGAGAGTCCTTCCACAAATTTTTTATTGGCTTCCCTGAATTTTTGGAGATCCTTGGGTGGGCGCGCCTTGCAGCCACTGTCATCAAGGACGATCACCTTGACGCCCTTCGCTCCCATGACCGCCCCCACGCCCCCCCGCCCTGCGTGTCTGGACGGTCTCTGCTCCGGATCCGTGCAGGCGATGGAGGCGGACTGCATCTTCATCTCGCCGGCCGGTCCGATGGAAATGCAGGTGATTTTATCACCGTACTCCTCTTTCATCCTGATGACGAGGTCATAATTGGTCATCAGCTTGAGGCGGTTATCCGCTTCAATCTTGGCCCCGTCTTTATTAATGATGACTTTGTAAAGATTGTCCCCCTGAGGCTTTCCCTCCAGGATGATTGCCCCATACCCGAGCCTTGCCAGGACCTGGGCCGGCTGCCCCCCGGAATTGGCCTCTTTGATGCCCCCCGTCAGGGGACTCTTGCAGCCTACGGATAAGCGTCCCGACATGGCAGCGCCGGTGCCGGAAAGGAGACCGGGGGCAATGACGAGCTTATTTTCTCCGCCCAGGGGGTGGCAGGATGGCGGCACTTCCTTGGCTATAACGGAGGAAGTCATCGCCCGCCCTCCGAGTCCTGCATATTCACCAAGAGATTCTACCTGCATCTTTGGGCCGCCTGCGGCCCCCATATTGATCCTCAGAATCTTGTCCATACACGCCTCCTTCTCAGGTACTGAATTGTTACTGTGCCAAATTCACATTTTCAATACTCCCGCCTATCCGCCCATGGTTCGTCCGGTGAACAATCTCGCCATTCCCGATCCTCCGAAGGAACCAGTCGTGCCAGCCTTGATTCTTAATGCGTTGGAAAGGGATCAAACGATTTTATTGTATATTAAAAATAACATATCGGCGTTCTGCTTGTGCGTCAAGGAGAAACATAATGCTGTCCCCATCAAGAGCAGCGCTGAGCATAAAATATTGACGCATTGCATAAAATATTTATCCATATGGCTTCTATCGGGGAGCTATAACGGATTAACATTATCATAAATTATTGTAATTACGATAGATAATCGTTAAGATGCCATATCAGCAAAGAGTTAAGCCAATGATGCATTGCAACATATTTACTTGACAAATCACAGTCTCGGCATTATACTACGCAAAATAAAAGAAGGGATATATGAAAAATGGAATACACAAAGATGGCACAGCAGATGACCGGTTTTTACAAAAGCACCTTTGACAGCAGCATCAATGCGATGGCTGTGATTCAGGAAAAGACGGAGAGGATGGTCAGTCTTTCTTTGGAGCAATCACCCTGGTTTCCCGAAGAGGGCAAGAAGTTTGTCTACGCCTGGATGAAGGCTTACAAGAAGGGGTATGACGATCTTAAGGTAGCCGCAGACGGGCAGTACGAGAAATTAGAAGCATTCGTCAATCTGCAAAAAAGAGCTGATTCGGCCGAGAAGGCTGCAAAGGTGAAAAGGGCAAATTAAGTTAAGGGGATCATTTTCAAACAGAAGGGGCTTTCCGCAGGGGGGCCCCTTTCTTATTTATCCCGTTTTTCAAACCCATTATACTGGGATAAGTGAGCAATTCTATATATTTAGAATAATATGAAGGAGGGGATTTGTTAATGTATAGTGTGGCGGCTAAATTTATGGCGATTGCCATGGACCAATATACAAAAGCAGCTTGGCTGCCTTGGGAAATCATGGCGAATAAAGTGGAAGACGGACTAAGGTTTACAAACGACGTTTTGAGAACAGATCAAGCCAGGAAATTAGTGCGTACAGGGATTGAAAGTGCATTATCGCCCCCGTTAAAATACGGATTTTCTGATTATGCCAATCCTGCCCTCACTCCACTGAATCTGCTGACCGGCGGGATTAAGAATCTTAACAAAGGAATGGATGTATTGATTTATATAAAGGATACAGCAGTATCGGCGCCGGCAAAGCTTCTTGATAAGATACAAGCGGAACGAGACAGGCCGGTAAGATATGCCAAAATTGTATGCAGGGATGTTCCAGAGCCGGCATGGATATCCAATAATCAGGTAATTGAGATCCCTGAATTGAAAGCGGTTGTCTTAAGATATTTTCCCGCGCCTGGGGCAACAACAATGGATTCCATGCCTTCACTTCTGGGGCCGCCTATGGC
>CAYXQK010000004.1:0-5038 GCA_964467445.1 uncultured Syntrophaceae bacterium | reverse complement strand
GACAGGGCATTGCCTTTGTCGGGCCGATTGAGCGTGAGCCAGCCCACGTGATCGCGGATTTCAAACAGAAGTGTCCTGTATTCCAAGGTGCCTCCTTTTGCGAATCTCAGGATTGAGAGCGCAAGAGCGCTCGCACAACGTTCTCCGATGATATGTGTCCGTCCGTCAGGCCGGCCAGAATGGACTCTCTGCCGAAGAGTTGGTTCACCATGGCGCCGGTTGAAAGCCCTTGTCTCTCAAGCTCCCTGGCCCTTTCTGACAAGCCATGAATGTAGTCGATGCAGGATTGGAGTGCCTCCTTACCGTCTTCTACCACATTCCCAAGGCCGGTGAAGAAGGTGAGCTTCTCGGGCGGCAGATCGACCAACTTCTTCATCGATCGGGCGATTTCGTAGATGTCCTCCTCCGGACGCATAGCCTTGGGCTCTCTGGAAATGAACAGGTCGCCTGTGAAACACCAACCCCTGGTCATCTCCACGAAGGCCACATGCCCTGTGCAGTGGCCGGGAGTCTCGATCACGCCGAACCGATAGTTCTCGGTCTCCACCTCGTTAGGGAGAACGTCCACCACGGTCGGCACCGGATGGCCCCAGACCAGCTCCTGGTATGGCAGCAGTTTCGGAGACTGGGCTATGAGAGGTGCTGACTCCCGGGACGCCATGATCGGGATGTTGAAACGCTGCTGCAGCAGGTGATTGGCGCCGACGTGGTCTTCGTGGTGGTGTGTGTTGACGGCGAGGTCCAGATGCTGGCCTTCTAGAAATGCAGTCAACTCCTCAGAGGTATGTGAACAGCCCGTGTCAATCAGCAACCCGTCAACCAGATAGGCCGCGGTCCAGTAGAGAACGCGTCCCTGGTACTCGCGTCCCATCTTGACTCGGATGACCTCTCCAAGGTGATCGACCTCGACCAGCCTGCACCTCCCTGCAGATGAAGGCGCCATCAAGGAAGCTTGGTGGATTGCCTATCTGATGTGCTTCTTCGCCTCTTTGGCCTTGAGCGCCACCAGTTTCGTGTCCAGGTGGCCGGGACCGCCGCATTCGGGAATGTAGCAGGTGACGTCGCTGTAGACGCACTTGGAGTGACACTCGGGACAGGTCTCAGACGGCATATCTGCCTCAAACACGTAGTCACACTCGCCGCAAATCCACCAACTCATCTCAGACTCCTCCTGGCAAGTTCCACGCCTATACTAGATCAATGGGCTCCGGTTGGCAACGGATTCCTCTACGGTTCGGACAGATGTGCCTGCCCTTCCTTCCTCATTCCCACGGGTGTGGCAATCCATGTCGGTCCTCGGAGGGCCACGCTTTGTCGTGGCTGCGGAGCATTGAGTGGTCCCTGTGACCTCGTTTTAACCCCCTGCCCCCCAACTCTTGGGGGATAGAAAAGACGCAGAGGGGCGAAGCCCCTCTGCACGCCCCTGTGGACGGAACCGGTGTGGGCAATCCCCTGTGATTGCCCACAGTGTAGGGGCGCATGGCATGCGCCCAAGGGCCGCAGGCCCCGCCGCAGGCCCCGAGGAAATCGCGTGTGGTCGGAGTCGGTCCTTGGAGGGCCATGCTCTGTCGTGGCCGCGAAACAGAGAGCGCGGTTGTTCGCAGTCCGCCTTATCTGCTAAGATGAACCGCTGAACGGCGGCGGGCCATTGAGGTGGAAAGGCTTGGTAGTACCTGGTGCAGAAAGCCGCGGGCATCTCATGTGGATAGAAACGGGGAGTCCCGCAGCTTGTGCGGATCAGCCTAATTATTGTTCGGCCCCGGAGGCCCGCCGACGGGATTGCATCAGGAAATCACCAAGGTGATGCCGTGTTCGAAGTGTCTTTTCAGGTTGCCGAGACGATTCAGTCGATTGACGCGGAGGGACTTCGCGTTCAAGTGGCATACTCTGGGCCAGAGACCTACTGGTTCTTCAACTTCCGAAGGGCCATGAGTGGTTTTGCACAACGCTTACATGGGATTCAAGTTCACTATAATGCCCTGCATTCTTGGTATCCCCCGAGAATTGTTATGAATGATGCCGACTACCATCTTGCAAATTGTCTATTTAACATGGATTCGGCGCTTGAGTGTCTGGTGTTCGGCCTGAACGCGCTTGGAAATGGCAAGAATGTCTCCCAGTTCCTCGATATCACCAACCCAGTATCTCTGAAGCAGATAAAGCCGGTGAATATCGTTGGGAAGGCTCCCTGTCAGGGCTATGCGACGTACTTCCCTTCACTGCAACAGCACTGGAATCAGTCCATTGGCCTGATCGAAGCCATTATCGAGTATCACGACGTGACCAAACACAGGCACGCGATCGCAGGGAGCGGACAGCTTCGAACTGACCCGCCACCAGGGTTCTTCAGTGACATTCCTGAACCCCACCGGTTCCTCCTAACCCCTTACGCGGAATTGATCCTCGGGCCTGAGGTCAAGTTGCCGATCGGGGCCAAAACGAAAGATTGGCGATTTGAGCCGTATGCCACACTGGAGCAGGTGATGACTGGCTTCAAGCCGTTTTCTGAAGCCAGCTTGACCTACGCACTGACCGACATGAAGCAGTTGTGATTGTTTTGAAGAGGCCGAACAAGGCTCTCCAGGCCGACGCTTGGGCCGGGTCTTAATATAAATGAATTTGGTCCGGCCCAAGCGCGGGCTGAGCTTGGTTGTTGGGCGGCATAGCATCGTTACACACGCTATTACACTTCAACACAAAACGATAAGACGAGGAGAATACCATGCCACTAAACCTTAACGAGTGGTCACAGATAGCAGCGGTTGTTAGCGCCATGTGCGATGTCGTGACGACGGGTCGCGGCTCTTTCGACCGGTTTTTTGCCAGCCGTAGTCGTTCACGAGATGCGATGCAACGCGCCGCGACGTTGCAGCAGGCGATGTCCACATACAGCGACGAGGAGGTCGAGTCCATTCGCGACCGGCTCTCCGGTTGTCGCAGACGCTTCGTCGCGGAGGGTAGTGGAGACCAGCGCCGGAAGTGCCTTTGCAGTGTATTGAAGGATGTCAAAGACGGTAACGGCGGGACGATACCGTTCGACGATTGGGCGCGCGCTTACGAGACTCTGGGTTGTGGGAGACTAGCTTCTTGACCGTGAACACGCCGCCTAACCATGCGCTGCAGCGAACGGCGGCGGGCCGTCGCAGTTGCCATCGGCGCGTCTCGTGGCCGCCGTCGCTGAGCTTGGGTCGTTGGGCGGTTTCGACATTCTCAGTGCGGGACACAAGCACTGATTCGTCACGGAGGCGACATGAGCGATTTCCAGAGGACGCAGTGGTCTGATGCCTCAAGGGCCGAATACTTCATGGACCATTCCTCGCGCTACATCCCTTATCGGGAGCAGACGCAGGCGCTTCTGGCCTCCCTCCTCTGCTGTGTCATCGCTCCGCGCTTCCCAGGCAATCCACTCGGTGTGCTCGAGCTCGGCTCCGGAGATGGAGCTCTGTCGCAGGCGCTCCTGCTCCGATGCCCCGACATCAGGCTGACCCTGCTCGACGGATCGCAGGAGATGCTGGAGGGAGCCCGCAAGCGGTTCGGTCCCGATACGAAGGTGCACTACATCCAGGCGACCTTTCAGGACGTGATTGCCGGATGTGTCGATCTTGGCAAGCCGCACATCGTGGTTTCCGCCTTCGCCATCCACCATCTTACCCTTGCTGAGAAGAGGCAACTCTTTGCCTGCGCGGCGAGAGCCCTGGTGAGCGGGGGAGTGTTTGCCAACGTGGATGTCGTCCTGTCGCCCGCAGCGTGTCTCGAGGAGTGGTACCTGGAGCTGTGGCGAGACTGGATCCGCGAGCACGACGGAGTGGCGGCGGATGGGAAGTCATTCGTTCACATACCGACACAGTACAAGGGGAGCGCCGATAACCTGCCCGACACGCTGGATGAGCAGTTGCGCGAGCTGAAGCAGGCCGGCTTCCAACCCGTCGATGTCTTCTACAAGTGCGGCCTCTTTGCGGTCTACGGTGGGTTCAAGCCTTGAGTATTCGGTTCCCCATGGTGTGGTGCAGGCTCAGTAGTAGAACCTGTCGCTCCGCACCTTCCCCGTTGTTGAGAACTGCACTCCCTCGAGTTCCAGCAGGGCCCTCTTCATCTCCAGGCCGCCTCGAAATCCGCCCAGTTCCCCGTTTGATCTGATGGTTCGGTGACAGGGAATGATGATGGGGAAGGGATTTCGGGCCAGCGCTGTACCAACCGCCCTGGCAGCATGCGGCACACCGAGCCTTCGGGCAATCCTGCCGTAAGTGCTCACCCAGCCTCTGGGAACCTTGTGTTCAGCCAGGAGAACTCTCCTCTGGAACTCGGAACACTCTCCGAGGTCAATAAGACTCACCTGGAAGTCCACCGCTTTCCCTTCGAGAAAGCTCTGAATCTGGTCTGCCAGCAGTCTGATGCCAGCGCAAGTCGTTCGCATGACTTCCTCTGCCGGAATCCGTTCGCTAGGCAGGAGGAGTCGACGAACCCTGGGCCCTTCCGAGGTTTCCCGCCAGACGATGCGGAGCGTGCCGAAAGCAGATGGGACGGTAGTGCAGTAGAAAGGCTTCAGCAACTGCGCTCCCTCTGTGACAGGTTGAGAACGCCATCACAAAAACGATGAAACGTGTTCAGTTCATGATCGAGGACTGTCATGGAGACGTGCTCCTCCTTGGGTAGGACGTCAAACAGCAAGCGCGGACCAGGCAACCAGGAGTCTGAGAGTCATCGACTGACTTCGAGTCAATGCTTTGGCCGGAAGGCGCTATCGAGAGCATTCTGGGAGAAGATGGTTGGTGCTTGGCCCTTGGTGGCATACTCGTACAGCGCTGTGGTGTAGACGGACTGTAGCGTAGCTGCCAGCACCACAATGGACAACACGCCCAGCACGGCTACGGAGATGAAGGCTATCCCGATCACTGTGCCAACGGTGCCGCCGCCGGTCAGGAGCAGAATCCCAATTATGCCGAACACTCCTCCCACCAGCAGGGCCAGCAGAAACATGACCAAACCTATGCCGGCCTGCCCTACGACAGCCTCTCCCCAGCGGCGCTTGATCACGCCG
>CAYXQK010000003.1:0-2726 GCA_964467445.1 uncultured Syntrophaceae bacterium | reverse complement strand
GATTTTTCTTTTGATGTTACCTCTCACGTCATCACCTTTTTTGTTCTGACGGCTTTTTTCTTTGCCGAGAGTGCCCCTCTACTCGAATCGCAATCTACTCCAAAGAAAGAACGCGGCAGCCTTTCCATTTTTGCCATTGTTATAGCCTCTCTTATGGTAACCTTTCTTTTCAGTTCAAGGGTCAGCCTCTTCAGGCGAACAATTGAAACGGCTGATCTCATGAAGGAAAATGGATTCGCTCTTGAAGCCCTCTATGCATACCGGGACGCCATTGAGATAATGCCATTGAGCAATGAAGGCTACATAAAGGCACTGGCAACGCTTGTACAAATCTACCAGTTAGAAGGTAGCGAGAAAGTGCGCCCCCTCATGATGAAAGAGCTTTCGGAATACATAACCACCTCAGAGAAGCAGAAGGATAGGGATTCAGAGCTTTATTTCATCCTTGGTCAAGCATACAGCCTTAAGGGAGAACAAGAAAAGATTCGTTTCTATTTCGACCGAGCGCTGTACTATTACCCATCCTCAGCCCGCTACGTTTATGAGATCACGAGCTACTATGCCTCGCGAGGTAAGGACGACGAAGCTATGAAGTATATCAGGTCATTTGATCCTTATATCGAGAAACATAGGGGACGCCATAATCCTAGAGGCATATTTGTTTACAAGATAAGAGATTTAGAAGCTGATTTGCGGCATAAAAATGGGGAGAAGCTGGAAGCACTTCGAATTGCCCAGAACAACCTGGAGAATGCGCAAAAAGGGACCTACGTGATCACAAGTGCAAAGTCACACAACTTTATTTCACGTGACCAGTTTGTGGAATACCTCAGGCAAAAAGCAGAGCTATATGGATTTCAAGTGCCTTAACGGCTTGGCTTTAATGTCTGCCCATGCCAATCTACTTACATTGATAACGGCAATCTGAGTTTGAAACGCAGATAACTAGACAGGTTCTTAGTCTTCCGATAAATCATCCTGAGTCTATTCAATGTGTTATTGCTCAGACCTGATATCAGAGCGTAGATTCTGAATTTGATCCTCAAAGGTTCTAATCTGGCGGCTTTCTCAAGGTAAGTCCTTTCATGGTAAGTCCTTAAATCTGAGTTCAATAGATGGGTTCCGACCGAAAAGTATGCCTGGGCTAGGGCCTTCTTGTTTTCTTTAAAATCTAGAGCATGCTTTTTTAGTATCATTTCGAAGGCATCGATGAGGGCTTCAGGCTTTGCGGTAATGCTTTCCTTTTGAAAGTATGTGATTACAAGGGGTTCGTCAATGAGTTTAAAGAGATAATGCTTAGAAGCCCTTAGCCACATCTCCCAATCCTGCAGTCTCAAGAGCCTCTCATCAAATGTGCCTAGTTTCATGAAGCACTCGGTTTTCAGAAGAACTGTCTGGGTGGTCACGAAGTTCCCTCCGAGGAGGACCTTACGTAGATCCCCATCCTTAGGATGAGTATTTCTTGAAGGCAAGTAAGTTTTTTGTTGTCCAATAATCCTCCAATAGCCCGTGTATACAATCCCTACTTGAGGAGAAGCAAAATCTATCACTTGTACCTGCTTCTCTAATTTGTCCGCGAGCCACTCGTCGTCGCTATCCTGAAAAGCTATATACTGCCCGCGAGCCATTTTAATCCCTATGTTTCGTGCGCGGGCAGCTCCCCTGTTTGGTGTATACTTGAAATAATTGATTCTTATATCCTGAAAACCGGCCACCACTTGCTCCGTGTTGTCAGTAGAGCCGTCGTCAACAACTATTACCTCAAAGTCCTCGTAGGTCTGAGCAAGTACGCTCCGAAGGGATCTTATGAGGAGCTGGGCTCTATTAAAGGTGGGGATAATAATACTCACAATTGGCATATGCATGGTTTTACCTTGAAATTGGCTTCCGCGCAAGAAGGAGAAGGTCGCCGCGTGCGGGCCGTAAATGAATGGCCACCAAGCCCAGTAGCTTTAACAGGGGCATAATGCAAATCTTACTCACGGGCTTGCCGTCCGTTATTCTGTCCAATTCCCAAGCAAATCGGCCAACGATACCAAAGGTATGCTGGGTCTTGATTACTTCAAAACCATATCCTTTAACCATATCTTTCAATTCATCGAGAGTGTATCTTTCTCCAATATGTTCTTCCTCTTCCCAGTCACGAAATGTCTGGAAAAACTTACGGGAGAAAATGTATCTTCCGTCTGCTTTGTTTGGCATATGGATATAAAGATAACCCCCAGGTTTGAGCGCTCGGAAGAAATTTTGTATCACTATGAAATTGCTTGGAATATGCTCCAAGACATCAATTGAGTAGATGAAGTCATAGACATCTGTGGTATTTAGGAGCAAGAGGTCGTCACAAATGAATGAAATGTTGGCAGGACACCTATTCTCATTGATAGCCGGTCTAAGATCCAGAGCGGTAACTCTCGCATGTGGAAGCTTCTTCGCTATTTTTACAGCGTAATGTCCATCTCCGCAACCAGCGTCAAGAATGGTTGCACGTCTCCCGATAGAAAGCGTACTCACACATTTCCAAAAACAGCCCTGCCTTACATAGTCGCCAATGTGTTTTGGAGAAAATGGCGTCAGGTCGAGAATGGTCTTAATTTTGCTTCTAAACTTTCTGTCCATACACAACAGTATCGTATATCTCTTCCAAGTGCTTAATCTGTTTCCTCACATCATAGTGTTCTTCTATATGCTCCCTACCTTTTCTCCCAATTATTCCCCACGATTCA
>CAYXQK010000002.1:0-3012 GCA_964467445.1 uncultured Syntrophaceae bacterium | reverse complement strand
CTCCGCACGTCATCTTCACACACCATTGGCCGCTATCACGGCCTTGTGGACGATACCGTGTACAACTTCCGTATCGACGCCGTGAATTATGCCATGTGCAATGACGATGGCGCATCCACCAAGGACTACGACCAGGCCGATATTATCCTGATCGGCGTGTCTCGGGCGGGCAAGACCCCCACCTGCCTGTACCTGGGGCTGCAGTTCGGGATTTACGCCGCCAACTACCCCCTCACGGAGGAGGATCTGGTCAACAAGGACGGGTACCTGCCGCCGGCGCTGGCGCACTTTCGCCGGAAACTGTTCGGACTGACCATCAGTCCGGAACGCCTCTACAACATCCGTGCCCGACGTCGGCCGGACAGCCGTTACTCCTCTCTCGAACAATGCCGCCAGGAAGTCTCTCTGGCGGAGACCCTTTTTCAGTACGAGGATATTCCCTTTATCAACATCACGACGATGTCCGTGGAAGAAATCGCCGCGACTGTCGTGCACGAATGCAACCTGCGGCGTCGGGCCGTTTGAGAGGAACCGGGCCATGTGCAATCAAACGGATCGCCGTCCCTGGGGCTATTATGAAGTCCTCTCAGACGGACCGGGCCACAAGGTCAAGCGGATCACAGTCTATCCGGGCAAACGCCTGAGTCTCCAGCGTCATCGCCGCCGCGCCGAGCACTGGTTCATCCTCCGTGGTGAAGCTCTGGTGACGTTGGGAGAAAAGGAAGTACCCCTTAAAAACGGCGAGTCGGTGGATATTCCGAAGGGTGCGCCCCATCGTATTGAAAACAGGGGATTGGTTCACCTGGCCTTCATCGAGGTTCAAACCGGAGAATATTTCGGGGAAGACGACGTTGAGCGGATCGAAGACGATTACGGTCGAATCTGACCGGCATTTCAAATGAGCCCCAAGCGCAGATCATCCTGAAAAAAGGTTTCGCCGCGACTCAAAAATCTTTTCCGCCAAGTGCGGACCATTTTTCGGCGGCTACGCAAAATTCTCTATTCGCAATCGGGATGGCTCAGGCCTGAGAACTTTTTTTCAGTTTTTTCGCCGCCTTTTTTTCCTTTGGTGTTTTGCTGGGCGTCTTCTTGGATTCTTTTTTTGCACCCTTGTCTTTTGCCATACTTGAAACCTCCTCCATTAAATAATTCCCGCGGCCAGCAATCCCGACAGGATCGTAATCAGGCCGGCAATGAGCGTGATTCTTCCGGACCAACGATGTTTTTCCCGGAGTTGTTTGGCCTTTTCTCTGATTTTGAACTGCAATTGACCGAGCACCGGTGTTATGAACGCCAAAAGAATCATGGCCAGGCCGCCCCATGCATGGGGAACCCGGATATGTCCGCTGCCGTTCTGATCTACCATAAGGAACGCGGCCACCAGACCCAGCAGCATCACGAATGAACCCGTCATGCCGAAGGCTTTATGGGCCTTCAGCCACCAGCGCTGCTGACGGTGAAATCGGGCGATCCCGGCGCCGGCAGCCATAAACAGGAATCCCGCGCCCATGGCACCGGCGTGAAGATAGAAAAGAGGCATTCCGGCATACCCTTTCGACTCGGCAGAATACGGCTTATTTGAGAGCAGGCTTCCCGGCGGGCTGTCCGACTGCCAGTTTTTCCGCTTTGGAACCGAATTTGTTGCAATAGGCCTTGACTTCAAGGGTGTCGCCGGCGCCGGCAGTGACCTTGTAGGAGTAAGTGAAGGTCTCAGAGGGCTGATTCTTATACTCCTGCAGGCTGACCAGGTTGCCGTTCTTTCTAATCTCCACTTTGTTGATATAGTGGCCCTCCGAGAACCGGGTGTGCGTGATCGTTGTCTGCAGGGTCTGTGTCGGCATATCATAGCTGATCTTTACCTCGCCGGGCGAGTGGGCGCTAACCACCCCCGGATGAAGGGTCAGAAAAACAGCCGCGGCAAACATTAAAAATCCAATTGAGATAATTCGATTTCCACCTGATTTTTTTGAACGCATGGACATCCTCCTATTGCTTGTTTGTCGATTGTGGAACGGGTCAACACGGCCTGACGCACTCCGTATTCAAGCCATGCTGCTTATTATAACTCGATTTCCATGTCCTGACGAACGGCGAAGCATTGCATGTCGACGCGGTTCTGTCTGATGATTTTTTTGCAGTCCCTGACGAAGGCATCCACCTGCTGATCCGACCTTTCCTGATTGTGATGATACAATCCGAAGCGCTTCACGCCCGCCTCCTGCGCTAACTGCAGAGCATCTCTGTAGGTCGAGTGACCCCAGGTCTTTTTCTTTTTATACTCGCTGTTGTCGTATTCGGCATCGTGGATCAGCAGATCGGCATTGGCGGAAAATTCACGATAATCATCAAAATCCATACCGCCGGGGTGTTTGTACCTCAGTTCGTTATCCGTCAGGAAGACAAAGCTCTTTCCATCTTCACTGAATTTGTAGCCAACCCCCTGATTGGGATGGCTCAGAGGAATGGGGGTGATCGTCATGGAATTCATGACATATTCCAATCCACAGGTGTCATGATAAGTGATATTTGCTTTGGCGTCTTCAAAGTTGACCGGGAAATTGGGAGCTGCCATGATGACGGAAATAATGTTTTTTACCGAAAGCTGCGTGAAGGGACAGCCGAACATGGCGATTTTTGTATTCTTGGAATAAATGGGCCTGAAAAAGGGAAATCCCATGATGTGATCCCAGTGGCCATGGGTGAAGAGCATCGTGAATACGCGCTTCTTTTCCTCCATCAGCCGATGGCCCAGACGCCGGATTCCCGAGCCGGCGTCCACAATGATGATGTCGTCGTTTTTCGTTCTGATTTCAATGCAGGGCGTGTCTCCCCCATATTTCAAATATTGCCTGCCGGAAACGGGAATGGATCCGCGCGCCCCCCAACATCGAATAATCACGTAGCCCCTCCAGAAAGAAGTCGGCCGAATATAACCATGTTCTATTTTAGAATCAAGACTTTTTTCAGGTTGCGGCCTCAGAAAGGACATATTTTAGCGTGACAACCGGCGGT
>CAYXQK010000001.1:0-3024 GCA_964467445.1 uncultured Syntrophaceae bacterium | reverse complement strand
CCGGACGGATCTCCTGGGAGCCGTCGAATTCCGAAGCGACGGCCGCCGCTTCGCCATCCGCGCCGCGGTCCGGTAAATGCAGGCCGCCGGGGCGGAACGTTCACATTTGACAACACTTGCATTGCGCGTTATTATTTATTCAGGAAGATGAAATTAAGCCGAGTCGTAGCTGCGGTCCTGTGTTTGGGTTTGGCCGTATCCGTTTCGGGACAAGACCTGGCCGGTGCGGCTAAAAAGGAAAAAGAGCGCCGGGAGAAGCTGAAAGCCAAGGCCGCCACAACCATCACTAACAGCGACCTGGCTAAGGTGAAGAAGAAAGCCGCCGTGGAACAACCGGCCCCGGTCCAAACCGAAGGCCAGGCTCCACCTCCCGGAGAAGAAGGCAACCCCCCCGATCCAGCCAGCAAGCCGTCGGCCGTTCCGGCCGAAACCGGGAAAGGCGTGCGGGTTTCGGAGGCGGAAGCCGATGCGGAAGTCCGGCGGGCCGACCTCCAGGACAAGTACAACCGGGCCAAGGAGCGCCTGGAATTTCTCACCTTGAAAATGCGGGCCCTCCAGCAGCAGTATTACACCTTCAACACCATGCAATCCAAGGATCAAGTTCAAAGGGATCTCGCCGAAACGAACCTCAAGCTTCAGGCGGCCACGGCCGAGGAAGCCGCCCTGAAAAAAGAATTCGACGAATTTACGGCCAAGAACCCCGTCAAGAAATAACGGCCGCCCGGCGGCTCCCGCTCTCTACCGGAAATAGATGAAGGATACCTGCAGGCCGAGCTCCCGCTCGTCCTTGGAGGAGGGCATGAGCTTGGTCGGGATAAAGGACTGGCTGACCCCGATCGAGAGCGTGAACTCGTCCTTGTCGCCCAGCATCTCCTTCTGAATCGGATAGGATTTCTCGAACAAACCCTCGCTCGGAACGAACTCATCGAAGGCCAGGCCGTTGATCTTCAGAATGACTTTCTGGTCCTTGATGTCGGAAATGTTGGCCCCGCCCTTGATGACCAGGAGAGCGTCCCGCCGGGGATTATCGATAATGCACTTCGCTTCCTTGGCCGTCCAACGCCATTGCTTAAGGGGATTGTTCTGGTCGACCTCCAGGTCGTACCAGCCGCTCTCATAGATGACTTCGGGAGTTCCGATGGGCGGCGGAAGGACCTTGATCTTCCGAGACAGGACCTCGCGCGAGGCTTCGCCGCTGCGGTCGTAAGGATTGACGAGGCCGACGACGAGCCGCAGGCTCTCCTCGCCCTTGAACTGCGGGTCAAACTCGTCGATGAACTTGGGAATGTAGATCCGCCGGGTCGTCGTGTAGGTTTTGTCCTTTTCCCAGGCGGTGGTGGCCGGGTCCGGGGCATGGTCGTCCTGGAAGATCAGGTTGTCGTTATGCCAGAAGTGGACGAACACATGATATTCCCGGTCGAATTTCTGGAAATCGCTCCCGGTTTTCCAGGTATATGTGACGTCGGTGATCAGGTTGTCCGAAAGGGTGGGCTCGGCGAAGGCGACGTCCAGGGACACGCCCTGAATCAGGGTTTTTTTCTGACAGCCGACGGCAGCCAGGGCCGCGGCAACGATGATGATCCCAAAGCGAAACGTCCGCTTCATGAAGATCCTCCTCCGCGAGAAAATGGTTCGGTCAAATTATAGAGGAACCCGCCCGTTAAGTAAATCAACGGGGCCACGGAGCATACGGAATTTTCCCCCTGACTATGATATATTTCGGATAAAGTGAGCGCCCTGCTGCAGGCCTATTCCCTGGTATCCCGGCCGGTTTGCGCCTGGAAGGCCGCCGGATACCGGAAAGGGCGGCGAACCGCCCTTCGGGTTCCGCTCCCGGTCGTTTCGGTGGGAAATCTGGCGCTGGGCGGCACCGGAAAAACCCCTGTCGTTTGCGAGTTGATCGACCGCTTTCTCGGCCAAGGGCATCGGCCGGCCCTCGTCACCCGCGGATACCGGGGCGCCTGGGAAAAAAGCGGAGGTGTTCTTTCGGACGGCCAAAGCGTCTTCGGCGGTGTCCGGGAAGCGGGCGACGAGCCGGTCCTGGTCGCCCGCCGCTACCCGGCAGCGGGCATTTTTATCGGCCGGGACCGGGGCTTTTCCTGCTGCAAGGCGGAGGCTCTTGGTTTCGACTTCTGCATTCTGGACGACGGATTCCAGCACCTTCGCCTGGCCCGCGACCTCGATATCGTTCTTCACCATCCGAACGCCCGCCTGCCCCTCCGGGAAGGAGAAAAGGCCTTGTCCCGGGCCCACATTCTCTTGCTGCCGCGGGAGTCGGCCGGTAAAACGGCGGAAGATTTCCGTCGTCGTTTCCCCCGCCTAAGCGTTTTCGATTATGAAGTCGTGCCCAAGGGACTCGACCGGGGTCCGGCCGAATCTCTCTATCCTCTCTCCTCGCTTGAAGGCAAACGCATCCTGGCATTCGCCGGGATCGCCCGGCCGGGCCGCTTTTTCGATCTTCTGGCGAAAGCCGGCGCGACGATCGTCGAACGGCTGGCTTTCCCCGATCACTATCCCTACCCTCCGGCCGGAATCGCCCGGATCGCCGCCTCCCTTGACCACCACCATCCGGAAATGGTTTGCACCACGGAAAAGGACGCCGTGAAAATCGAGGCCGGGAACCGGGATTTCGGCGGCCGGCCGCTCTCCGTCCTCAAGATCGGGATCGATCTTCCGTCCGCCTTTTTCGAGCGCGTCGAGGCTGCGATCTCGGCCGGAAAGGCCGGCCGTGGCTGAGCGGGGGGCCGGCCCGGTTTCGGCCGGAACAGTCGCGGCCTTCCTTCTGTATAAAATATTCGCCACCTTTATCGCCAGCCTTCCCCGGGGGTCCGCCCTGGCCATAGGCCGGGCGACCGGTTGGATCGCTTATCACCTCGACTCCCGGCACCGGATGATCGCCTTGTCCAACCTGACTCAAGCTTTCGGGACCTCTCTTCCTCCGGCCGAACGTTCGAAAATCGCCCTCCGATCCTATATGAATTTCGTCCGATCCCTCTTCGACGGCCTCAAAACCGCGTCTTGGAC